>NZ_JCADBI010000010.1:0-266520 GCF_059358895.1 Micromonospora sp. BQ32
CTCCTTCGGGGGTAGGACACCCCAACCGCAAGGGGGAAGACGGCGGGGTGTGAGCACCTCGTCCGGCGCTGCACAAACAAGGGGAAAAGTCTGAAAGGGGTGACGCCCTGTCGGGCGTCGGGGTCGGCGACCTGACGAGCGGGGGCTCGTGGCGCCGGGTCCCTGTGTAACGACCGGGGGGCCCAGGTCATTCCGGGTGGCCCACCCTCCGGCACCCTCATCGGGGCGGTGCCTGCGGTCGTTCGTGGGACTGCAACGACCGGGAGGCCAGGGTCATTCCGGGGTGGCCCGCGGCACCCTCAACAAGGCGGCGCGTGCGGTCGTTCGTGGGGACCGTAACGACCCGGCGGAGGCTGGCATTCCAACCTGCGCGACCAGCCCTGGGGGTCGGCGGCCGGTCGGTGGTGCTGCGATCGTCAGGGTATGTAACGACCCCGGCCCGGCGATGATTCCGGGCCACGGGTGCGACCGGTCAACCGGCAAAGGGCCGCATACCTCGCAGATCTTAAGCCCTGCACCAGCTCTAACGCCCCAGGGATCGGACAAACCTCCCAGAGGACGTCCCTGCTCGCCCCTCGGTCCGCGTGCCCGGTCTTGATCCACTCGGGGTCACGGAAATCGGGGTGTCCGGGTCGGTGGGATGCCCCGACATCAAAGAACCCGAGTCGATCATGACGTCGTCGGCCCCCGGCCCCCGGCCCCCGGCCCCCGGCCCCCGGCCCCCGGCCCCCGGCCCCCGGCCCCCGGCCCCCGGCCGCCGGTCAGCGGTCGGAGGTTGGCGGTCCGCCCTGGAGCGCGCGAAACCGCGCCCCCAGGGTCGGGGGCGCGGTTTCGCGGATGTTAGGGACGCGTCGGGTCAGGCGACGTTGCGTTGGGCCGGGACGGTCGACTTGTGCGGGCGGCCCAGGCGGGCCTCCAGTCGTGCCACATCCACCCGGGCGTGCCGGCGGTCCGCCAGGTCCTCCCAGCCGACGGCGAGCAGGCGTAGGCGCTCCGACTCGCTGAAGCCGCCCCACACCCCGTACGGCTCGCGTACTGACAGTGCGTGGGCGGCGCATTCGGCGCGAACCGGGCAGGCGCGGCAGACCGACTTGGCGGCGGACTCGCGACGCAGCCGGGAAGAGCCACGCTCCCCGTCGGGGTGGAAGAACTGGGCGCTGTCGCGCCCTCGGCAGGCACCGAGTCGCTGCCAGTCCCAGAGATCGACGATGGGTCCGGGCAGTCTACGTACGTTCGACATCAGCACCCCTCCTCCCGCGCGGCTCCGCGAGAATCCTTATGGCCGGCGTCCGGGCGGCGGGCCGCGCAGGCGCACCGTTCCCGGCCTGGATCTCCCGGTACCCGGGCTGTCGCCAACTCACACGTGTGTGATCGAAAAGGTCCGCGAAATTGCGGCTTTTGCCCCATCTGTCGGAAAAGTTCGAAGGATTGCCGGGAACCCCCTCCCCGGCCGACCGCGTCATGGTCTGCTCGTTGGCGGAGAGGAGACCACAGTGCGTACCGTTCTTGTGTGCGTTCGGACACCACTCGCGGCCCAGCACCTTACTTCTGCTGCCGCGCGGCTGGGGTTGTCCGCGATCGTTCGTACCGCCGTCTCTGATCCCGAGGTGATGCTGCGGCTGGCCGAGCGACCGGCCGACGTGGTCCTGGCCGACACGGCCCTCACCCGGCCGGACAGCGCCGGCTTCGTCCGCCGGGTGTTGGCGCGTGCGCCGCAGGCGGCGGTGCTGCTGCTCGGCACCGAGGAGTCCGAGGCCGCGGCGGCCACCATCAGCGCCGGTGCCCGGGGGCTCATCCAGAATGTCGACCATGACCTGACCAGCGCGGTGGCGAAGGCGCTACTGCTGCTCACCGCGCCCGGCCGAGCGTCCCGGCAGCGGATCACCGATCCGGCCCGCGATGCCGCGGCGGTGGGTGGTTCCGGACGCTCCGGGCCGTCGCCGCGTGGCTCCGGTGAGCCGGGCTGGGCGGCCACGGCCGCTGATGGGCCGGCCGGAGTCGCGTCGGTGCCGGTGCAGCGAGGCGACGACGAGGCGGAGGCGGGGAACGGCGAGTCGGCGACGCAGACCGATCCGGGCCGTCCCGCCCCGAGCGCCCGACCCAGTCGGGCGTCGATCGGCCTCACCGAGCGTGAGCTTCAGGTGCTGCTCGGCATGGCCGAGGGCAAGAGCAACGCGGAGATCGGCCGGGAGCTGTTCGTCTCGGAGGACACCGTCAAGACGCACGCCCGCCGGTTGTTCCGCAAGCTTGGCGCCCGGGACCGGGCGCACGCGGTGGCGGCGGGCTTCCGCGCCGGACTAGTGGCCTGACATACGCGCCGCGCCACCGCAGGCACGCCGTGCAGCCAGGGTTCGCCGCAGGGCACGCCGCGCAGCCGGTTAAGCCGCGTGCCAGCGGAGCAGCCGCACGGTACGCCGCGGCAGCCGGGTACGCCGCGCGGCACCGGAGCAGCCGCCGTGCGGCCGCGCCGCAGGCCACGAGACAACAGGGGGTTCGTCGCGCAGCCGCGCGACAGCAGGGGGTACGCCGGGCAGCCGCGCGGCAGCGTCACTTGGTGGCGTTCGGGGTGCCCGGCTCGTCCTCGGTGCCCTCGGACAGGGTGTCGTGCACCCCGTCGGCGTATCCCCGGGCGTAGTCCCAGGTCACGTAGTGGTCCGGGTCGGGGTCGTACGCGGGCTCGTGCACCCGGGGCCGACCGGAGTTGAGCAGGTGCCGCAGGTTGCCGCGGAGCAGGTCCCAGTCGAAGTAGTGCGGCTCCCGACAGTCCTCGCATTCGATCACCAGCCCGCGGACCCCGATCGGGGCCAGCAGAGCCTGGTAGATCTCCAGGTCGGCGAGGTCTTCCAGCACATCCTGCCGCTCGACGTCGGTCAGCGGATCCGGGGTCGCGTCATCGCCCGGGTCATCCAGACCCGCGGTCGGATCGGCCGGGTCGCCATTGAACGGGTCGATGGGCTCGTCGTGCACCCCCTCACCGTAGACCCAACGCGGCGCGAACGTCCGCCCCCCGGCCTCCGTGCCGGGCCGGCCTGCCACGGACGGGTCGCCCAGCTCACTGGGTACGATGAGGCGACGTGCCGGCACCGTGGCGCGCTCCGGTGCCCGCCCGCGCCACCTCGCTGAAGCCCATCCGAGCAGCTCAGGGGAGCAATCGTGGAAAATTCGCCCAGCACCGATCTTCCGGCCGGCGTCGAGCACGCCGACCTGGGCGGCCACCTGCCCGAGCTGCCGGCCGGCTCCGCCCGGGTGGTTCCGCTCGGTCTCACCTTCGACGACGTGCTGCTTCAGCCGGGCGAGTCGGACGTGGTGCCCAGCCGGGTCAACACCCGGACGAAGCTCACCCGCAACATCGAGTTGTCCATTCCGCTGCTGTCCAGCGCGATGGACACGGTGACCGAGGCCCGGATGGCGATCGCCATGGCCCGCCAGGGCGGCATCGGCGTGTTGCACCGCAACCTCTCGCTGGAGGACCAGGCCCTCCAGGTCGACCTGGTCAAGCGCTCCGAGTCCGGCATGATCACCAACCCGGTGACCGCCAGCCCGGACGACACCCTGCGTGAGGTCGACGAGCTGTGCGGGCGTTACCGCATCTCCGGCGTTCCGGTGGTGGACGGCGACGGCCAGCTGGTCGGCATCGTCACCAACCGGGACATGCGTTTCGTCTCCGAGCCGAACACTCCGGTCCGCGAGATCATGACCCACACCCCGCTGGTCACCGCACGGGTCGGGGTGAGCAAGGACGACGCCCTGGCGCTGCTGCGTCAGCACAAGGTCGAGAAGTTGCCGATCGTCGACGACTCGGGCCGGCTGCGTGGCCTGATCACCGTCAAGGACTTCACCAAGAGCGAGCAGTACCCGGACGCCAGCAAGGACGACGCCGGCCGGCTGCGGGTCGCCGCCGCCATCGGTGTCGGCGAGGACGCCTACAAGCGGGCCCGTGCCCTGGTCGACGCGGGCGTCGACGTGCTGATCGTGGACACCGCGCACGGTCACCAGCGGGCCGTGCTGGACATGGTCCGCCGGCTCAAGGCGGACGTGTCCGTCGACGTCATGGGCGGCAACGTGGCCACGTACGCCGGCGCGAAGGCGCTGGTCGACGCCGGCGCCGACGGCGTCAAGGTGGGCGTGGGGCCGGGCGCGATCTGCACCACCCGGATCGTCGCCGGGGTCGGCGTGCCGCAGGTGACCGCGATCATGGAGGCGGCCCGGGCCGCCCGCCCGGCCGGCGTGCCGGTGATCGGCGACGGCGGCATCCAGTATTCCGGCGACATCGCCAAGGCCCTGGTGGCCGGCGCCGACACGGTGATGCTCGGCAGCCTGCTGGCCGGTTGCGAGGAGAGCCCCGGCGAGCTGATCTTCGTGAACGGCAAGCAGTTCAAGACGTACCGCGGGATGGGGTCGCTCGGCGCGATGCAGTCCCGGGGTCAGGCCAAGTCGTACAGCAAGGACCGCTACTTCCAGCAGGACGTGCTCAGCGACGACAAGCTGGTCCCCGAGGGCGTGGAGGGCCAGGTGCCCTACCGGGGGCCGCTCTCCCGGGTGGCCCACCAGCTGGTCGGCGGTCTGCGACTGGCCATGGGGTACGCCGGTGCGGAGAACATCCCCGATCTGCACCGCCGGGGCCAGCTCATCCGGATCACCGCGGCTGGCCTGAAGGAGAGCCACCCGCACGACATCCAGATGACCGTCGAGGCGCCCAACTACCACACCCGCTGACCCACCACCCCCAACCACCTGGAGTCCCCCATGCGTGACGTGGTCGAGATCGGGCTGGGCAAGACCGCGCAGCGCGGCTACCACCTGGACGACATCGCCATCGTGCCGAGCCGCCGTACCCGGGACGTCGATGACGTCTCGACGTCCTGGCAGCTCGACGCGTACCCGTTCGGCATTCCGTGCGTCGGCCACCCCTCCGACGCCACCATGAGCCCGTCCTCGGCGGTGCGCCTCGGTCAGCTCGGCGGCCTCGGCGTGCTCAACGTCGAGGGGCTCTGGACCCGCTACGAGAACCCGACGAAGGTGCTGGACGAGCTGGCCGGCCTCGACGAGGAGGCGCGCGCCACCAAGCGGCTCCAAGAGGTGTACGCCGAGCCGATCCGCCCGGACCTGATCGCCGAGCGGGTCCGCGAGCTACGCGCCGGTGGCGGCACGGTGGCGGTGCGGGTCTCCCCGCAGCACACCCTCGCGCTCGCGCCGGTGATCCTGGACGCCGGGGTGGACATCCTGGTCATCCAGGGCACCATCGTCTCGGCCGAGCACGTGTCGACCACCGACGAGCCGCTGAACCTCAAGGAGTTCATCGCCGACCTCGACCTGCCGGTGATCGTCGGTGGCTGCACGGACTACAAGACGGCGCTGCACCTGATGCGTACCGGCGCGGCCGGTGTGATCGTGGGCATCGGTGGCGACGAGTGGTCGACCACCGAGTCGGTGCTGGGCATCCGGGTGCCGATGGCCACCGCGATCGCCGACGCCGCGGCAGCCCGCCGTGACTACCTGGACGAGACCGGTGGCCGGTACGTGCACCTGATCGCCGACGGTGACATCCAGACCTCGGGTGACATCGCCAAGGCGCTCGGCTGCGGCGCGGACGCGGTGATGCTCGGTGAGCCGCTGTCGCTCTGCGACGAGGCCCCCGCCGGTGGTGCCTGGTGGCACTCGGCGGCGAGCCACCCGTCGCTGCCCCGGGGCGCTTTCGAGGTCTCCGGTGAGCCGCTCGGGTCGATGGAGCAGTTGCTCTTCGGGCCGGCGGACGAGGCCGACGGTCAGCTCAACCTGTTCGGCGGGCTGCGTCGGGCGATGGCCAAGTGTGGTTACCGCGACCTGAAGGAGTTCCAGAAGGTCGGTCTGGTCCTCGACCGCTGACCGATCCGTCAGACGCCGGAAGGCCGGCCCCGCAGGTGCGGGGCCGGCCTTCGTCGCGTTCAGCCGGGGGTCACTTCTCCAGGTAGATGGTCAGGTCGGACATGTTGCGGTAGCTGGTCGCCGCGAAGTCGAGCGACTGGCCCTTGTTGTCCGTGCCGCCGGGGGCGGTGTCCATCTCCCAGTTGGCGTGGTGGAAGTTGCGTTCGCCGATGGTCTGGAAGAACTGCTGGAAGTTGAGGTCACCGTCGCCCAGCGGGGTCATCTGGTATCCGTTGGGGACGCTGGTGTCCCGGTCGCCGTCCTTGGCGTGGAAGAGCGGGAACCGGGTGGTCCGGTCGGCCACGGTGAGGATCGGGTCGAACAGGTTGGTGACCTCCTGGCCGGCCGGGTTGACGTACTTCTGGTGCTTGTAGCGGGCCACGTAGGCCCAGTAGATGTCCAGCTCGAAGAAGACGTACCGCGGGTCGGTGATCTCGAAGAAGTACTCCAGTCGGCGGATGCCGGAGGATCGGGTCTGCCGGCCCTGAGCGTCGCGCGGTCCCCGGTCGATCAGGAAGCTGTACGCGGCGTCGTGGTTGTGCGTGTAGAGCCGCATGCCCCGGGCCCTGGCCTGCCGGCCCAGCTCGTTCCAGATGTCCGCGGCGGCGTCCCACTCGGCCTTGTACGCGCTGCTGGTGGGGTCGCTGCCGGTGCCGATGTTCTTCATGCCGATTTCCTCGGCGATGTCGAGTTGTTGCTGGAAGGTGGCCGGCTGGATCGAGGCGTGGGTGCCGTTGGCCACCAGACCGTTGTCGTCGAGGATCTTGCGGATCTCGGCGGGGGTGATCTGTCGGCCCAGGATCTCGGTGCTCTGGGTGTAGCCGGCGAACTCGATCTCCTTGTAGCCGATCTCGGCGAGTCGGGCGAGGACGCGCTCGAAGCCGTACGGCACCCCGCTGTCGTCGGGCGCGGCGGTGATCCGGTCGCGGACGCTGTAGAGGATGATGCCGCAGTTCCTGGCCGGGATCAGCGGCTCGACCCGCAGCTTGCTCGCGTTGCCAGGGTTGGCGAGCGCGGGGGCGCCGGTGGCGAGGACGGGTAGGCCGGCCGCGCCGATCGCGGCGGCGGCGCCGGCGGAGGCGGCGAGCAGGGATCGGCGGCTGAGCCGGCCGGTGGGGGTGGCGTCGGGGGCGGTGTGGTCTGGCATGGGTTCCACCTTTCGCGACGGTGGTCGGAGACAGACACTAACGTCGGTCTAAGTCGAAAGAAAGGTTCGATCGACGGCAGCTTTTGTTCGATTCGACGAAAGTCACTGATGGTCGTCGATACCGGCCGCGTGGCCCGCGATGCTGACTACGCTCGTCCTGACCGGAACGCCGCAAAAGGCGGGAACACCGCAGAAAGCCGGAACGCCGCAGGAGGGGTGCGCATGGTCCTGACTGGACGGAGACTGCGCGTCGTCACCGCGCTGACCTGCCTGATCGGGCTGGTCGCAACCGGTTGTACCGGCGACGACCGCGACGGCTTCCGACCCGGTGCCGCCGACGCCGGCGACCCGTACGTGCCGGGGCACGGCAACGGCGGCTACGACGTCGCGAACTACGGCCTCGACGTCCGCTACGACCCGTCGACCGACCGGCTGACCGGTCGAGTCGTCATCACTGCCACCGCCACCCAGGACCTGTCCCGGTTCAATCTGGACCTGGTCGGCCTGGAGGTCGGCGCGGTCACCGTGGGCGACGCGGCGGCTGAGCACCGGCGCGGCGACGGCGAATTGGTGGTGACGCCCCGCGACGGCCTGCCGCGTGGTCGGCAGTTCACCGTGACGGTCGACTACGCGGGCGTCCCCACGGCCGTCGACGACGGGGCGTTGGGCAGCGGCGGTTTCCTGCACACCGCCGACGGCGCGGTGGCGCTCGGCCAACCCGACTCGGCCGCCACCTGGTTCCCGGTCAACGATCACCCGTCGGACAAGGCCACCTACGACCTGGCGGTGACCGTCCCGGACGGCGTGGCCGCGCTGAGCAACGGCGTACCCGGGCCGAAGAGCAGCGCCGACGGCTGGACCACCTGGCGCTGGTCGGAGCGCGCCCCGATGGCCAGCTACCTGAGCACGCTGGTGATCGGTGACTACCGGGTGGTGACCGGCACGCACGCCGGGCGGCCGATGGTCACGGCGGTGGCCGCGAGCCTGCCGGCGACCGGCGGCGCGGCCACCTCGCTGGCCCGCACCGGCGCGATCGTCGACTTCCTGGCCAGCCGCTTCGGCCCGTACCCGTTCGACTCGTACGGCGGGATCGTGATCGCCGACGACCGGATCGGGTACGCGCTGGAGACCCAGTCCCGGCCGGTCTACGGGCCTGCCTTCTTCTCCGACGACCTGCCGAACACGAGCGTCGTCGCACACGAACTGGCGCACCAGTGGTTCGGCGACAGCGTGTCGCTGACCAGGTGGGGCGACATCTGGCTCAACGAGGGCTTCGCCAGCTACGCCGAATGGCTGTGGGAGGAGCACGACGGCGGCCAGACCGCCCAGCGCAACTTCGAGATCCAGTACGCGGCGACCGACTGGACGCAGCCGTCGGTCGAGCCGGGCCGGGAGCAGATGTTCGGCACGGCCGTCTACAAGCGCGGGGCGCTCGCCGTACACGCGTTGCGCCGTACCGTCGGTGACGACCTCTTCTTCCGCATCCTGCGTACCTGGACCAGCGAGCGGGCGGCGGGCAACGCGACCACCGCGGACCTCGTCGCGCTGGCCGAGCGGGTCGCGGAGCGGCAACTGCGTCCGCTCTTCGACGCCTGGTTGGTGGGTGGGTCGGCTCCCACACTGCCGTGACCCGGCCCTGCGGCCCGGTCGATATGCTGCCGCCTGCGAACGGCGGGTAGGCGCCCGTTCGCGCGGAGCGGCAGAGGCCGTGACCGGCCACCGTGCGGAAAGGGTGTGGGATGCGGGGGACGCGGCACAGACTGCGAATGGCCGCCGGTCTGCTGGTGACCGGTGCGCTCGCACTGTCCGGATGCGACTCGACGGCCCCGGAGACGGCGCTACCACCGAGCGCGTCCCCCACGCCGCCGCGGACGTTCACCGCGGGCGCCGACGGGGTCGGCGACGCCTACTTCCCGACCTACGGCAACGGCGGCTACGACGTCGGGCGGTACACCGTGAAGGTGCGCTACGACCCGGCCAAGGACCAGTTGACGGGTACGACCACCGTGCGGGCCACCGCGACGGCGGACCTGTCGACGTTCAACCTCGACCTGGCCGGCCTGACCGTCAGCGCGGTCACCGTGGACGGCGCGCCGGCGACTCACAGCCGCAAGCGGAACGAGCTGGTGATCAAGCCGGCCTCCGGCCTGATCAACGGCAACGGGTTCGTCGCCGAGATCACCTACGCCGGTAAGCCGAAGCCGCTGAAGAACGAGACGCTCGGTGACGGCGGTTTCCTGCACACCACCGACGGTGCCATCGCGCTGGGTCAGCCCGAGTCGGCCAGCACCTGGTTCCCGGTCAACGACCACCCGTCGGACAAGGCGGCCTATGACTTCGAGGTCACCGTTCCGGACGGCCTGACCGCGATCAGCAACGGCGTTCCCGGCGGAAAGGCGAGCTCGGGCGGTTGGACCACCTGGAAGTGGTCGGAGAAGTCGCCGATGGCCAGCTATCTGAGCACGCTGGTGATCGGCAAGTTCCGGATCACCACCGGCGAGCACAAGGGTCGCCCGGTCTACAACGCGGTCACCACCACCGAGGCCAAGGGCAACGCGGACGCGTCCATCGCGCAGACCGTCGCGGTGGCCGACTACCTGGAGAGCGTGTTCGGGCCGTACCCGTTCGACGCGTACGGCGGGGTGGTGATCTCCGACAGCCGGATCTCCTACGCCCTGGAGACGCAGAGCCGACCGGTCTACGCGGCGAGCTTCTTCCGGCAGGGCGAGAACACCGAGGTCGTCGCGCACGAGTTGGCCCACCAGTGGTTCGGCGACAGCGTCGCGTTGGCCAAGTGGGAGGACATCTGGCTCAACGAGGGCTTCGCGACGTACGCGGAGTGGCTCTGGGCCGAGCACACCAAGGCGTACACCGCCAAGGAGGCGTTCGACAGCCGGTACGCCAGCATGTCCGCGCAGGTGTGGCAGACCCCGCCGGGCAAGCCGGGCGTGGACAAACTGTTCAGTGAGTCGGTCTACCAGCGCGGCGGGATGACCCTGCACGCCCTGCGGGTGGCGGTCGGCGACAAGACGTTCTTCGAGATCGTCAGGACCTGGGCGGCGGAGAAGCGCGACGGCACCGCGACCACGGCCGAGTTCGTGGCCCTGGCCGAGCGGATCTCCGGCAAGCAGCTCGACGCGGTCTTCGACGCCTGGCTCTATGGCACCAAGAAGCCCGCCCTGCCCAAGCGGCTCTGAACGGCGGTCAGTTCTTGACGACCAGGGCGGGGTGGGCGGCCAGGTACGCGTCGGCGCGGCCGGCGCGCAGTTCGGTGAGGAACTTGCGGCCCTCGGTGGTCAACTGTTCGCCCCGGTAGGCGCTGCCCTTTCCGACGCCGGAACCGGGTAGCCCGACCAGCGTGAAACGGTTCTCCGGCACGCCACTCAGGGCGTACGCGATGTCGACGATCCGGCGGCCGCCCACGTAGACCAGCGTGTCGCCCAGCGCGGAGACCACCTGGTCGACCCGCTCCGGCTGCCGGGCCAGACCCTCATCCAGGATCTTGCGGGTCATCGCCCGGATCAGCTGCTGCTGGTGCCGCTGCCGCGCGTAGTCACCACCGGTGATGTAGCGCTGCCGCGCGTAGTCCAGCGCCTGCCAGCCGTTGAGGTGCCGCTCGCCCTTTTCGTAGACCTGCTGCGGTCCCTTGTACCCGCCCGGCGCGCTCTCCCGGTACTTGCCGTCCGGTCGGCGGTGCATCGAGGCGACCCGCTGGTCGACGTAGATGTCCACGCCGCCCAGGGCGTCGACCAGCCGGTCGAACCCGTTGAACGTGAGCACCGCGCCGGCGTCGATGCGCAGCCCGGTGTAACCGCTGACCGTGCTGCGCAGCAGCTCGTACCCCTGGGCTGTGCTGGGTTGTTTGGGTTTGCCCGGCACCCGGCTGCCGAAGCTCATCGCGTGCGTGAGCTTGGTCTTGCCGCCCTTGTAGCCGGCCTTCGGGAACGCCGGGATGTCCACCAGCAGGTCGCGGGGGAGCGAGAAGAGGTACGCGCGATCCAACCCCTTGGGTACGTGCAGCACCAGCACGGCGTCCGAGTGCGGCTCCCAGCCGGGCACGCTGACCCGGGTGTCCACACCGACCAGCAGGAGGTTGAGTGGGCCGGTGATGTCCGCGCCCGGCGGTGGACCGCTGGGGCTCGGGGTCGGCGTGCCGATCGGAGACGGAGTCGGCGAGCCGCCCACCGGAGCGCCGCCCGGCTTGTTGTCGCCGGTCAGCCGGGTGATCACCACCGTGCCGGCCGCGATCAGCGCGACGACCGCGAGGGCCGCCAACCCCAGCAGCAGCCACCGTCGGCGCGGCGCCATCGACCCGAGAACCATCTTGGATTCCTTCCACCCGTCTGGTAAACAACGCTCCGACGGGTGCTCCGGGTTGCGGCCGGGAGGCGCCGGGTCGGTCGGCCGGAGCAT
Organism: Micromonospora sp. BQ32; assembly: GCF_059358895.1. Lineage (NCBI taxonomy): Bacteria > Bacillati > Actinomycetota > Actinomycetes > Micromonosporales > Micromonosporaceae > Micromonospora > Micromonospora sp. BQ32. The sequence continues at coordinate 11,465 of NZ_JCADBI010000010.1, forward strand.
GATCGCGCGAAAAGTGCCGCTGGCGCGAGCGCTACTCGCGAGTAATGATGCGTCCATGCGGTACGACGTGGTCGTCATCGGGTCCGGCTTCGGTGGCAGCGTCACCGCGCTCCGACTGGCCGAGAAGGGTTATTCGGTCGCGGTGCTGGAAGCCGGTCGCCGCTTCGCCGACGACGAATTCCCGCAGACGTCCTGGCGGGTCCGCCGGTTCCTCTGGGCACCGAAGCTGGGCTGCTACGGCATCCAACGGCTCACCCTGCTCCGCCCGGCCGACCGACGATCCGGCGGCGGGGTGCTGGTGCTCTCCGGTGCCGGGGTGGGCGGCGGTTCGCTGGTCTACGCGAACACCCTCTACGAACCACTGCCGGCCTTCTACACCGACCCGCAGTGGCGCGACATCACCGACTGGCGCGACGAGTTGGCCCACCACTACGACCAGGCGAAACGGATGCTCGGTGTCACCACGTACCCGGTGCACACCGGCGCGGACCGCGCCATGCGCGCGGTGGCCGAGCGGATGGGGGTGGGGCACACCTTCCACGCCACCCCGGTGGGCGTGCACATCGGCCGGCCCGGTCAGCGGGTCGCCGACCCGTACTTCGGCGGCGCCGGCCCGGAACGCACCGGCTGCCTGCACTGCGGCTCGTGCATGACCGGCTGCCGGCACGGGGCGAAGAACACGCTGGTCAAGAACTACCTCTGGCTCGCGGAGCGGCTCGGGGTCACGGTCCGTCAGTTGACCACGGTGACCGCTGTCCGGCCGGCCAACGGCGGCGGGTACGAGGTGCACACCGAGCGCACCGGCGCCTGGCTGCGCAAGGGTCGGCAGGTCATCCACGCCGACCAGGTGGTCTTCGCCGCCGGGGCGCTCGGCACCCAGCGGCTGCTGCACGCGATGCGGGCCGACGGGGCGTTACCCGAGCTCTCGCCCCGCCTCGGCGAGCTGACCCGGACCAATTCGGAGGCGATCCTCGGTGCCTCGGTGCCACGTCAACGAGCCCGGTCCGAGCGGCTGGACTACACCGAGGGGGTGGCCATCACCAGTTCGTTCCACCCCGACCCGCAGACGCACATCGAGCCGGTCCGGTACGGGCGGGGCTCCAACGCGATGGGCCTGCTCCAGTCGCTGCTGGTCGACGGCGGCCCACACCGGGTACGTCGCTGGCTGAGCAGCATGGTGCGGCAGCCCGGGTTGGCCGCGCGGATGCTGTCGGTCCGCGGCTGGTCGGAACGGACGGTGATCGCCCTGGTCATGCAGTCCGCGGACAACTCACTGACCACCCGGTGGCGGCGTGGCCCGCTCGGTCGGAGGTTGGTCACCGGCCCGGGCCACGGCACGCCCAGCCCGACCTGGATCCCGGCCGGTAACACCGCGGCCCGACTGCTCGCCGACGAGATCGGCGGCACCCCCGGCGGTTCGCTCACCGAACCGTTCGACATCCCGATGACCGCGCACATCCTGGGCGGGGCGGTCATCGGGGCGAACCCGGCCGACGGGGTGATCGACCCTTGGCACCGGGTGTACGGGCACGCCGGGCTGCACGTGGTCGACGGGGCCGCCGTCTCCGCCAATCTGGGCGTGAACCCCTCCCTGACGATCACCGCCCAGGCCGAACGAGCGATGTCCTTCTGGCCCAACAAGGGCGAGCAGGACCCCCGCCCGGCGCTCGGGTCCTCGTACCGCCGGCTAGTACCCGTACCCCCACAGAACCCGGCAGTCCCGCCGAACGCCCCAGGAGCGCTACGACCCTGACCCCCCACCTTGCGGCGATCTTGCAGTTTCGGTCGTCGTTCTGTGGCGCGTGTGGCTTTTGTTCAGACAGCAAGTGCAAGATCGCGGGGCGAGTGGATTGCCGGCGAGCCGGTGCCGGGGGTGGCCGTGACTGTGGGTAGGCTTCGTGCACATGAGCCTGCCTCGCCCCGTCCTCGTGGTGGACTTCGGAGCCCAGTACGCCCAGCTCATCGCCCGCCGGGTCCGTGAGGCGAAGGTCTACTCCGAGATCGTGCCGCACTCGATGCCGATCGCCGAGATGCTGGCGAAGAACCCCGCCGCGATCATCCTCTCCGGTGGCCCGGCCAGCGTGTACGCCCCGGACGCGCCGCAGATCGACGCGGGCGTGTTCAACGCCGACGTGCCGGTCTTCGGCATCTGCTACGGCTTCCAGGCGATGGCCCAGGCGCTCGGCGGCACGGTCACCAGGACCGGCAACCGTGAGTACGGCGGCACCCCGCTGCGCCCCCGCCTCCTCGACCCCGGTGTGCTGCTGCGTGACCTGCCGGCCGACCTGCCGGTCTGGATGAGCCACGGCGACTGCGTCACCGAGGCGCCCGAGGGCTTCACGGTGACCGCCGAGTCGGCGGGTGCCCCGGTTGCCGCATTCGAGGACCTGGCCGGGCGTCGGGCCGGTGTGCAGTTCCACCCGGAGGTCGGGCACACCGCGCACGGCCAGGAGATGCTGACCCGATTCCTCTACGACATCGCCGGCATCGAGCCGACCTGGACGCCCGAGAACATCATCGACGAGCAGGTCGCCCGGATCCGCGCCCAGATCGGCGACAAGGAGGTCATCTGCGGCCTCTCCGGCGGGGTCGACTCGGCGGTCGCCGCGGCGCTGGTGCACAAGGCGGTCGGTGACCAGCTGACCTGCGTCTTCGTCGATCACGGCCTGTTGCGCGCCGGCGAGGCCGAGCAGGTGGAGAAGGACTACGTCGCCGCCACCGGCATCAAGCTGAAGGTGGTCGACGCCGCCGACCGGTTCCTCGGCGCGCTCGCCGGGGTGACCGACCCGGAGCAGAAGCGCAAGATCATTGGTCGGGAGTTCATCCGGGTCTTCGAGGCGGCGGCCCGCGAGATCGCCGCACACGCCGATGTCGAGTTCCTCGTCCAGGGCACCCTCTACCCCGACGTGGTGGAGTCCGGCGGCGGCACCGGCACCGCGAACATCAAGAGCCACCACAACGTCGGCGGCCTCCCGGAGGACCTGAAGTTCGCACTGGTCGAGCCACTGCGCACCCTGTTCAAGGACGAGGTCCGAGCGCTCGGCCTCCAGTTGGGCCTGCCCGAGGCGATGGTCTGGCGGCACCCGTTCCCCGGCCCAGGCTTGGCCATCCGGATCATCGGCGCGGTCGACCAGGAGCGCCTCGACCTGCTCCGCCAGGCCGACCTGATCGCCCGCGAGGAGCTGACCGCCGCCGGCCTCGACCGGGGTGTCTGGCAGTTCCCGGTGGTGCTCCTCGCCGACGTACGCAGCGTCGGCGTGCAGGGAGACGGGCGCAGCTACGGGCATCCCGTAGTGCTGCGCCCGGTCTCCAGCGAGGACGCGATGACCGCCGACTGGTCCCGGCTGCCCTACGACGTGGTGGCCCGGATCTCCACCCGGATCACCAACGAGGTCGCCGAGGTGAACCGGGTGGTCCTGGACGTCACCAGCAAGCCGCCGGGCACCATCGAGTGGGAGTGAGCGCCGCTCAGGCGACCGGCGGCGGGCTGGACGGGGTCGTCGGCGGGTAGGGCGGCGTCGGGGCGTACCCCTGCGGTGGTCCGCCGGGCGCGGGCCCGGCGGTGGGCGGCGGGCCGTTCTGCGGCGCGACGCCCGCGGCGTGCGGCCAGGCCGGCGCGCCGCTGGGCTCCTCCGGCATCAGGAACCACATGATCGGGTACGCGAACAGCGCGAGCCCGCCGGTGAGCAGTCCGGTGACCGCGAAGATCACCCGGACCAGGGTGGGGTCGACGGCGAAGTAGCGGCCGACGCCGCTGGCGACCCCCGCGACCATGCGGTCGGTGGTGGGTCGCCGAAGCTGCTTGTACGGGGCGCGGGGAGCGGTGGTCGATGTCATACCCCCACGGTCCGCGCTGGCGCCCGGCCTGCCCTCGGTGACCGCCCGGATCATTACCCTGACCAATCCCTGATCGGGGCCGGACAGTCAGGAATCCGACTCTTTTCCGTTCCGGTAACCCGGCCCGGGGAGAATTTGCTTCCGTGACCACCTTGCTGAAGCCGCTCCGCAGGATCGCGGCATACGCAGTTTGTGCTGATTCAAGCGGCCGAGTCTTGCTGGTCCGCGCATCGGAGCGCTCCGGCACCCCCGGCGCGTGGTCGCTGCCCGGCGGGGCGGTCGACCACGGCGAGGACCCGAACCACACGGTCGTTCGCGAGACCGCCGCCGAAACCGGCCTCTCGGTCGCCGTCTCCGGCCTGGTCGACGTGCTCGCCGACATGCGGGCACTCCCGGACCGCGGCATCACCATCCACACCGACCGCCTGATCTACCAGGTGGCCGTGCGCGGCGGCACCCTCGCGGACCGGGTCGGCGAACGCCCCACCGACCTGGCCCGGTGGTACACCCTCGACGAGGCGCGCGAACTGCCGCTGCGCTCGTTCACCGCACGCGCCCTCGGGCTGCCCGCCTCCTCGGCCGACGTGGTGCCCGACGAGGCCCCCGAATTCCCCTCCTTCTACGCCGTGCCCGGCCCCGACGGGCTGCACCGGGCCCAGCGCTTCGCCGCGTACGCGGTCTGCACCGACCCCGCCGGCCGGGTGCTCCTCACCCGCATCTCCGACGGCTACCCGGGCGCCGGCTGCTGGCACCTGCCCGGCGGCGGCACCGACTACGGCGAGCAGCCCGGCGCGGCCCTGATCCGAGAGTTGATCGAGGAGACCGGCCAGGCCGGCCGCCTCGTCGAACTGCTTGGAGTCGCCAGCCACCGCGACGCCGCCTCGCTCGGCCCCGAGGGCTACCCCATCGACTGGCACGGCGTACGCGCCTTCTACCGGGTCGTCGTCGACCAGCCCAACCCACTGACCGTGGCCGACGTGGGTGGCTCCACCTGCGAGGCCCGCTGGTTCGCCCGCGAGGAGCTGGGCGCTCTCCCCACCGACCGCCTCACCGAGGTGACCGCCGAAGCAGTCCAAGCAGCCCAGCTCACCTGACCCCGACCGGTCTGCCCGGTTGGCCGGGCGGCCCAGCGCGCCGTCGACGGTGTCCAGGTTCGGGCATGTGCTGTCGGCGGGTGCCGCCGGTTACCGGGGTCACCCGCGTGCCTCAAGTGGGCGGGCGCATCACGCGCAGGCGGGAGCGCTGGCCATGCCTCAAGTGGGCGCGCCATTACGCCTAGGCGGGGCCCCGGCCCTGCCTCGAGCGCGCACGTAGCTTCTCGGCGCGAGCTGGATCAGGGTCATTTTGTGGGCGCACGACCCCCGCGCCCGTTTGGTGCGTGTTGGGAAAGTGGCCGGAGTCGGGTGGCCCAGAACCGGAGTCGGGTGGCCCGCGACAGGTGTGTCGCCGGCGACCTGCGCCTGTGCCCTCCGGCCTCTGATCAACTCGCATTCCATGAATAGGCGGTATCCCGGGCGCTGGGATACCGCGCCTTTCGTGAAGCCGAGTTGATCACCGTTCGTTCTGGCCGGCGTGACGCGAATGGACTCCACAATGAGGGCTAATGGAGCGAAGCGGGCACACTGGCAGACCAGGCGAAATCGTTCCTGCCGGTGGAAATCGGCCGCTGCGTGGTTGGCTACCTCAGTCCGAGCGCCCCGGCTTGCCAGCTCTGCGGGTATTCCCGCGCGCTGTCCCGGATTGATCATGACGTTATCGTCAGGGCGCGAGATGGATGGCGATAACTTCATGATCAACGGGCCGGGGTGCGAAGCGGGGGATGAGCAACGGTGCAACTTACGCGGCGAGTCGGGGCGTACGGACTTTTGCGGGATTCGGGCCGGGTCTTGGTGGTTCGGGACGGGGTGGAGGGTGAGTTTCCGGGGGTCTGGCGGTTGCCGGGCGGTGCCGTCGCGCATGCGGAGGACCCGGAGCGCGCTGTGGTCCGCGCGGTCGCCGAACAGGCCGGGCTGACGGTCGCGGTGACGCGACTACTCCAGGTGGTCGCCGATGTGGTCACCTTTCCGGAGGACAAGGTCGCGCTGCACACCGACCGGCTGTTGTTCGAGCTCAGCGCGCCCCACGACGCACTGCCCGAGAGCGCAAGGCCGGAGAGCGGGTTGCGGGGCGGCGGGGGTGATCAGGTTGATCAGGCTTGCTGGCTTTCGCTGGCGAAGGTGGCGCGGCTGCCGCTGACCCCGTTCACCGCCGAGGCGCTCGGTCTGCCGCTCACCCCGTTGCCGGCCGGGACACACCGGTCGGGGGATCCGTTTCCGCCGCCGCACCCCGACCGTCGGCTGCGCTTTGGGGCGTACGGGCTGGTCACCGACCCGGCTGGGCGGATTCTGCTCACGCAGATCGCGGCGGGCTATCCGGGGGCCGGCCTGTGGCACCTGCCCGGCGGTGGCACCGATCACGGTGAGCAGCCGGCCACCGGGTTGCTCCGGGAGTTGGTCGAGGAGGGCGGGCAGGTGGGCCGGGTGGTGGAGCTCCTTGGCGTCAACAACCTGCACAATCCCGCCGCACTGGGCCCGGAGGGTCGGCCTTTGGACTGGCATGGCGTACGGGTGATCTATCGGGTGCTGGTGGACGTACCTACCGACGCCGTGGTCACCGAGTCCGGCGGAGGGTCGACGGCGCGGGCGGGGTGGTTCACCCGGGCCGAGGCGGTTGACCTGCCGTTGAGCGACATCGCTGCCGTGGCAATCGGACAGAGTGGCCGATAGCACCCCGCTCGGTGAGCCGACCTGGTGACCCTCCGGTACAGTCAAAGGCGGGAATGATGGAGGAAACGGGCGATGACGCCCGGGATGGGAACAAGCGAGCGGTTCGAGCGGTTTAAGCCAGATATAAGTACCGCCGGCAGCTATCGCCAAGCCATGTTCCCCTATGCGATGGTGTACTCCGCAAAACGGCTGCCGGGCCATGCAAGGTCCGGCACGAGACAGCCGGACACCCGCCACATGGCGGCCAGCAGATCCGGTGATGGAGGAAACGTGCCGAGAGCCCCATGGCGCCGGCGTCGTACTACTGACAGTCCGCGCCCCGCAGGGCGTCGCTGGGCGGGCCGGTTGCGCCGCAGCAGCACGTTCGCCCGCCAGGTGCTGTTGGTCCGGGTCGGTCGCCGCGACGGCGACCTGCACCCGACTGACCTGGCCCCGACCGAGCACCGGTACGCCGATCGGCAGCGCCGTCGCTACGGCCTGGACCGGCTCAGCCGGCCGACACTGGGTGTGGACCCGACACTGGGCCTGGACCGAGCCGACATCGATGCGGTCATGCCGGTCAGCCCGGCGATGCCGCCGATGGCGCAGGTCGACGAGGCCCGCCCGATCCCGCTGCTCCCCGGCGAGCGCACCATCGCCCGCCGAATGAAGTTCGGCCTGGTCAATGCCTGCACGCTGGCCAGCCTGATGCTCGGCATGCTGGCCATCTTCCTGGCCATGCAGGGCGAGGTACGCATCGCCGCGCTCTGCCTGATCGCCTGCGTCGCCTTCGACGGTCTGGACGGCGCGCTGGCCCGACGGCTCGGTGTGGCCAGCCCGTTCGGCGCGCAGATGGACTCCCTGGCCGACATGTGCTCGTTCGGTCTCGCCGCGCCGGTCGTGGTCTACGCCTCGCTCGCCGGCTCCGTCTCCACGGCAGCGGCGGCGGTGGCGTGCGCCCTGGTCGCGGCGTGTGCCGCGATTCGACTGGCCCGCTTCAACGTCTCGCCGAAGGACGGCCGGTTCTTCTGCGGGGTGCCCACCACCATGGCGGCCGCGGTGCTCGCAGTGACCGTGGCGATCGGCCTGCCGGTGCCCGGTGCCGTGCTGGTCGCCGGGGTGGCACTGCTGGCCTTCGCGATGGTGTCGAGCTTCCCATACGCCAAGCTCGCCCGGCTGGTGAAGCTGCCGCCGTGGCTCTGGTTGGCTCCGGTGATCGGCGCGCTGGTCGACATCCGGCTCACGTTCGCCCTGATCGTGGTGGGCTACCTGGTCAGCGGGCCGGTTCTCTGGCTGCGGCAGCGTCGTACCGCCTGAGGTAAGCAGACAGAACGGGGCGCCGCGGACAGCGGCGCCCCGTTCCTCGTTCGCGGGTCAGCGCCAGCGGGCGATGACCGTGGACCCCCCGACCACCTTGTCGCCCGGCCCCACCAGCGGGTCCGCGGCCTCGGCGGGCAGGTAGACGTCGGTCCGGGAGCCGAACCGGATCAGCCCGAAGCGCTCGCCCTTGGCCAGCAGCGCGCCGATCGGCGCGCGCTGCACGATCCGGCGGGCGATCAGCCCGGTGCGCTGCGCGACCACCACCGTGCCGCGAGCGGTGTCCAGCACGGTGTACGCGGCGACGTTGTGCTCGGCGTCCGGCTTCATGGCGTTGACGAAGCCGCCGTCGGCGACGAAGTAGTCCACCACCTTGCCGGCGACCGGGGCGCGGTTGACGTGCACGTCCAGCACCGACAGGAACACCGCGATCCGCAGCCACTCGCCGTCGCCGAAGCGCTCGTCGTGCAGCCGCTGCACCGACAGGACCTTGCCGTCCGCGCTGGCCACCACGGCGCTCGGGTCCTCCGGAACGTCCCGCTCGGGATCCCGGAAGAACGCGGCGACCGGCCCGGCGGCCAGGGCCGGCAGCAGCCACAGCTTGGACGACGGGCGCGTCACCCGGGCCAGCGCCGCGAGGCCCAGCGCGATGCCCGCCGCCGCCACGCCGTTGGAGTCGATGTGCATGCCCCGGGTCAGCGGCACACTCGACGGCCGGTACGCGGGGGTCAGGCTGTCGGCCGAAGCCGGGCTGGCCGGAGTGAACCGCAGTCGGAAGATCCGCACCGGTGGCGAGTTGCGCAGCACCAGGTCGGCACCGACGCCGTACAGGGCGTCCTGTCGGGCCAGCTCGGCGGCGGCGCCCTCGGTCCGGCCGGGCGCGGCGACGGTCGCCACGCTCAGCACCGCCCCGTCGGCCAGGTACTTCGCCAACCCCTCGACGCCGCTGCGGGTCGCCTCGGCGGTGCCGGTGAACACCTCACCGGCGATGACGACCTCGGCGGCCTCGGCTTCGGCCAGCGAGTCGACGACGCTCACCCGGTCGGCGACCCAGCGGCCCTGGGCGGTGACGTGCTCGCGGAGCGCAGCAGCGCCGAACGGCTCGGCGGGCACCACGGTGAGCCGGTCACCGGGGAGCAGTGCCTCGATCGCCGCGGCCAGCACAGCGGAGTCCGGGGTCACCCCGACCAGTAGGGCGGCCTTGGCGTCGTTGATCCGGGCCAGCTCGGCGACGAGGGTACGGGCGGCTCGCTCGCCGATGCGGACCGGACCGGACCGGCCGGTGGTACGCACGGCGGGGGACTGGGTCATGTCGGGCGGGCTCCTGACGGGGGTAGAGACGGGAATCGCGGCGGGACCGCCATGGGCGGGACGGGCCGGCCGGCGGAGGCGAGATCTCCACCGGCCAGCATATGCGGCCGTCCGCGCCGGCCGCACCGCCGTGGGGCTGCGGTGGACCGACGCGGACGGACGCCCGAGGTCAGGCTTCCCTGCGCGGACCCTCCCGCTCGTCGCCCGCCGGGTCGCCGACGGCCTCGACCGGTTGGTTGGACCGGGTCGGCTCGTCCCCCTCGGAGGACGCCGGGCGGGCGAGGTTCCCGATGGTCGCCTCCTCGTCCGCGTTGCCGGGTTGGCCCGGGATGGGCTCGGTCGGCGGCTCCGACGGCTGGTGTGCCAGCCAGGCCGGGTGGATCACGTCGGTGGTTGGCGCGGCCTCCGCCCGCACCTCGGTGGTCGGCGTCTCCAGCGTCCGGTCCGAGGAAAGCGTCGGCTCCGAGGAAAGCGTTGGGTCCGAGCTGAGCGTCCGATCCGAGCTGAGCGTCGGGTCCGAGGAGGGGATGTCCCAGGTGGGTCGTTCGGCTTCCCAGACCGGCAGGGCCGTGCCGGAGGTGGACGTGGCGGCACCGGAGACCGGCACGGGCGCACCGGAGATGGGCGCACCGGCGACGGACGTGCCGGAGACGGGCGCGACGGCATCGGCGGCACCGGCCTCGGCGGCCGGCTCCGGCTGGCTCGGCCGACCCGAGCGCAGTGCGCCGACCAGCCCGAAGACCCCGATCAGGATGAGTGCGCCGGCCAGGAACCAGCCGACCGGCGGCAGCGCGAGCCCGAGCAGTTGGGCGAGCAGCCACCAGGCGGACAGCGCCAGGAACACGAGCCCGAAGGCGAACGACACCAGATCCGTGCGGTGAGCCTTCACCGGGTCACCTCCAGGTTGCCGGCATTGACATGGATGTAGAGGCGCAGGGTCCCGCCGCCGGGCCCGTCCGCACCGACGTCGGTGGATTCCCGCAGCCGGCCGTCCAGCCCGCCGGAGCGGTTGCCGAAGATGGTGGCGTCACCCGCGTTGACGTCGGCCACGGTGGTGACGTCCACGTTCGGCGGCACGACCACTGTCGCCTGGCCGAAGTTGACGGCCACGGTCACCTGACTGTCCCGTTTCGCGAAGTCGAGCCCGCGCAGGTCGAGCACGGCGTCACCGAAGCTGTTCTCGTACCGGTCGGCCAGGTCGCGGTAGTCGGTGGGTGCCCAGGTCACCGCGCCGTCGACCCCCCGGATCCGGTCGTAGGACTCGGCGACGGTCGCCGTGCCCAGTGCCGCCGCGGTCACCAGACCGAGCGCGATGAGCCACCGGGCCCGACCGAACCAGGTGCCGACCAGCAGCCCCAGCGCGATCGTGGCCAACGCGGCCGCGAAGTACGCCGAGGCGCTGATGGTGAAGACGTCCAGCAGGTCGAGCAGGGCGACCAGACCGAGCACCAGGAAGATCAGCGAGAAGGTCACCGCGCCGAGCGGCGACCGCTCCTTGGGGCGCTTCGGCGGCTTCGGTGGCTTGGGCGCAGGAGGCGGCGGCGGGGTCGGCGAAGCGTACGGGCCGTGTGGCGCGAACGGGGGGCGGTAGCCGGAGGGCGGCGGGGCGGTCGGATAGCCGGCCGGGGCAGCGGGTGCGCTGCTGACCGGGGCCGACGGCCAGCCGGCGCTGGACATCGCGGTGCTCGGCCAGCCGGGCTGGGCAGCCGTCGCGCCGGCCGGTTGACCGGACACCGGGCCCACCCCCGACACCGGCTGCGCCGCGCTGGTCGGCGGCGCGTCGTACGCCGGGATGGTGACGGTGGGCGCCGACCCCGTCGCGGTGGCGTACCCCGGACCGGTGCTGAACATCGGCGGGGTCGCCGCCGGGCCGGTCGACGGTGCCGGGCCGTACGACGGTGCGGGCCAGGTCACCGGCGGGACGACGGGGCCGGCCGGGTTGCCGGACGGTGCGCCGGGCGGCGGGCCGCCCGGGGTGCCGGGCCGTTGGTTGCGGCCATCCCGGTTGAGCAGGAGCGCACCGGCGACCAGGATGGCCGCGCCGAGCAGCACCGCGCGGAAGGCGTCGGTGACGATGTACGCGAAGCTGGCCGCGACCAGGATGCCCAGGACGATCACCGTCACCGGCGACATGCTGGAGCGACCACGACCGAGCATGGACTCGACGGGGGACGCGGTGTCGCCCTCGTTCGGGATGATCAGCCAGGCGGCGACGTACACCAGGATGCCGATGCCCCCGAAGAACCCGAGCACCGCGAGCAGCACCCGCCAGAGCACCGGATCGGTGTTGGTGGCGCGCCCGATCGCCGCGCAGACGCCGGCCAGATACCGCCCCTCGCGCGGCCGCACCAGCCCGTACCGGGAGGTGAAGCCGGTGCCGCCCAGCGGCGGTGGCGGCGCGGACGGACCGGGACCACCCGGCCCGGGGACCGTGCCGCCCGGGCCGTAGCCGGTGCCCGCCGCGAACCCCGGGCCTGGGCCGTAGCCCGCCGGGGGCGGCCCGTAGCCGTCGGCCGGATCGCCGGGCGCGGTGCCGGCGGTCGCGTCGGTGCCGACCTGCGGGCTGAACGTGCGGGGCTCGGTCCATTCGGTGGGCGTGGTGGTGGGCGGGGGCGGTGCTGAACCGCCCGGCTGTGCCGACCCCGGTCGGGGCGGCGGGGCAGCTTCCTCGGTCATGCTTCGATCCTGCTGCCCGGTCCACCCGAACGACCTCAGGACCCGACCCTGACCCCACCCTGAGATCCGGCGGCCGGAATGTCGGGGGCGTCCCCGTGGTCGCGGACGCCGCAGCGTGTGACGATCGAGTCACCGACCTCGACCTGTCCGCCACCGTGACCAGGGAGCCCCCGATCAGCACCGTGACCCCGCCCCCGCGCCTCTACCGCGCCCCGGAGCATCGGATGGCCGCCGGCGTCGCCGCCGGTATCGCCGACCACCTCGGCATCTCGGTGCTGCGGGTGCGCGTCGCGTTCATGGTGCTGCTCGGGCTGAGCGGGCTCGGCCTGCTGCTCTACGCGGCCTTCTGGGCGGTGGTGCCGCTGCGTCCCGGTGACACCGCCGTGCCGCCCCGGCGGGACGTCGCCCAACTCCTGCCGTTCGTGGGGATCGGGCTGGGTGTCCTGTTGATCCAGGTGATGGTCTTCGACTCGGTCGGCGCGGCGGGCACCGCCGGGTGGTTGGTGGCCATCATCGCGGTCGGCGCCGGGGTCATCTGGCACCAGTCCGCGCCGGAGCGGCGGCGACAGTGGGGCGACGCGATGCCGGTGCCCTGGCTCGGCGCGGTCGTCGAGGAGAGCGACCGGCGGGCCTTCGTGCTCCGGTTCATCGGCGGCGGAGTGCTGGTCGCGGTCGGCATCATCGGCGTCGCGGCCGTCTACTCGCCAGCGCAGAACTTCGACGCGGTGATCAATGGCGTGATCTTCGCGTTGGTCGGGCTGGCGGGCGTCGGCGTGGTCGCCGCGCCGGTGCTCTGGCGGACGTACAGCCAGCTCCGCTCGGAGCGCGAGGGGCGCATCCGCGAGCAGGAGCGGGCCGAGCTGGCCGCGATGGTGCACGACCAGGTGCTGCACACCTTGGCCCTGATCCAGCGCAACGCCGGCGACGTCAAGACGGTGCAGCGGCTGGCCCGAGGGCAGGAACGTTCGCTGCGAAACTGGCTCTACAAGCCGACCGCTTCGCCGAGCGAGCGCTTCGCCGCCGCGCTGGAGCAGGCCGCGGCCGAGGTCGAGGACACCTTCGCGATCAGTGTGGAGACGGTCGTGGTGGGGGACCGGGAGACCGACGAGAAGGTGGGCGCGCTGGTCGCGGCGGCGCGGGAGGCGTTGGTGAACGCGGCCCGGCACGCCGGCGTGCAGACGGTGTCGCTCTACGCCGAGGTGGAGCCGGATCAGGTCAGTGTCTTCGTCCGGGACCGGGGGAAGGGCTTCGATCCGGATACCGTGGAGGACCACCGGCACGGCGTACGCGGCTCGATCATCGGGCGGATGAAGCGGCACGGCGGACGGGCCGAAATCCGGTCCGGTCCGGGGGAGGGGACCGAGGTCCGGTTGATCCTGCCGATCGCCCGGGACTCGTCCGCAGCGGAGAGGAACAGATGACCATGGCCGAGCAGTCGACCGAGCACCTCGACCCGGCGGATGCCCGCCCCGAGCGGCTGCGGGTGTTCCTGGTGGACGACCACGCCATGTTCCGGGCCGGGGTGCGCGCGGAGTTGGGCGCCCACGTCGAGGTGGTGGGCGAGGCCAGCACGGTGGCCGAGGCGGTCACCCGGATCGCCGCCGTCGGCCCGGACGTGGTGCTGCTCGACGTGCACATGCCCGACGGCGGCGGTCGCGCCGTGCTGGAGGCGATGCGGCGTACGCACCCGCAGGTCAAGTTCCTCGCGTTGAGCGTCTCCGACGCGGCGGAGGACGTGATCGGGCTGATCCGTGCCGGTGCCCGGGGGTACGTCACCAAGACCATCTCTCCAGACGAGTTGGCTGCCGCGATCCGTCGCGTGGCCGACGGGGACGCGGTGTTCAGCCCACGGCTGGCCGGGTTCGTGCTGGACGCCTTCGCGGCCCGGCCGGACGCGCCGGTGGCCGACCCGGAGCTGGACCAGCTCACCAACCGGGAGCGGGAGGTGCTGCGGCTGCTGGCCCGGGGGTACGCGTACAAGGAGATCGCCAAGGAGCTGTTCATCTCCATCAAGACGGTGGAGACGCACGTGTCGAACGTGCTGCGCAAGCTTCAGATGTCCAACCGCTACGAACTCTCCCGCTGGGCGGCGGATCGCCGGCTGGTGTGACGGTGCGTCGGCACCGGCGAGGATCAGAGAAACGTCCTGGGCGCCCTCGTACACCCAGCCGGTGATCGTGACCGGGTAGCCGTAGGTGGCCTCATCCGGATGGGTCGAAACATGAGCGGTGACGGACGTCCCGCCGGGTGGGGGTGACCCCGGTGCTTGCGTACGGGCCGAGGCCGGCTGTTCGGGTCGCGCAACGTATTTCCTGCTCAGTGCCGCCCGCCTCGACCGCTTTATGATCATTTTTCAAGTATCGGCGACGTGGCGGGCAACTAACGGCTTGATAACGGCACCTTCACGGAAGCGGCCAGTGGGTGTCACAGTGGCAGCACCTCACCATCGGTGTGTGGCACTCCGTACGCCCCACGACCACGATTCTGCCGATCTCGGCGGCCCGTGGCTGTGTCGATTGCGTCGTGTCAGGCCTCGTTGGTGGGGGAGCCCGGCGGATCGGAACATCAGGGGTGTCCCCAACTTCCCTGTGGTCCCGGCGACCCGCGCCCCGGGGTGGTCGGGCGGTGTCACCCCCAAACGTGCGTGAAACCCACGACGGAACCTGGTTAGAAAGAGGAGGCCCCTCGGAATGAGAGTCTCGAAGCGGGCGACGAGCGCGATCGCGCTCAGCGCGGCTGCCGCGCTTGTCGCGAGCGGTTGCTCGAGCGGTGACGGCGACGGCGACGCTGCCGCCAGCAAGGACGGCTCGATCGTTGTCCACGGCGTCCAGCCGGAGAACCCGCTGGTCCCGTCGAACACCACGGAGACCGGCGGTGGCAAGATCATCGACTGGCTCTTCACTGGCCTGGTCGAGTACCCGAACGACGGTGGGGCCCCGCGTAACGCGCTGGCGGAGTCCATCAACACCACGGACTCCAAGGTCTTCACGATCAAGATCAAGGCCGGTACCAAGTTCCACGACGGTACCGAGGTCAAGGCGAAGAACTTCGTCGACGCCTGGAACTGGGCCGCCTACTCGCCGAACGGCGCGCAGAACGGCACCTTCTTCGCGGACATCGCGGGCTTCGACAAGACCTACACCTCGGACCCGGACGGCCCGGACGGCCCGCAGAAGGCCCCGGCGCCGACGGCTGAGAAGCTGTCCGGCCTGAAGGTCATCGACGACCAGACCTTCGAGGTCACCCTCGCCGCTCCGACCGCGGTCTTCCCGACCAAGCTCGGCTACAGCGCCTTCATGCCGCTGCCGGACGTGTTCTTCACCATGAAGCCGGAAGAGTTCGGCCGCAAGCCGATCGCCAACGGCCCGGTGAAGTTCGTGTCGTGGGAGGACAACTCCCTCATCAAGCTGACGCGCTTCGACGACTACAACCTTCGCGACAAGATGAAGGTCAAGGACGTCGACGTCAAGCTGTACCAGGACGACAACGCTGCCTACGCCGATCTGCTGGCCAACAACCTCGACTTCATGGAGGTTGTCCCCACCTCGGCGCTCGCCGGTGACAAGTGGAAGACCGACCTCGGTGACCGGGGCCGCTCGACCGTCACGCCGTCGACCGCGTTCATCGCGTTCCCGATCTACGACAAGCGCTTCCAGAACCCGAAGCTGCGTCGCGCCGTGTCGCTGGCGGTCAACCGGCAGGAGATCTCCGACAAGATCTTCTTCGGCACCCGCAAGCCGGCCGACAGCTGGGCGAACCCGCTGACCCCGGGCGCCAAGCCGGGCAACTGCACCGCCTGCAAGTTCGACCCGGCCACGGCCAAGCAGCTGCTCGCCGAGGCCGGTGGCTTCAGCGGTGAGATGGTCTTCTACTACAACGCGGACTCCGCCCACCAGGACTGGATGGACGCCGTCGCGCAGCAGGTCAAGACCAACCTCGGCATCAACGCTCGGGCCGAGGGTGTGCCGACCTTCGCGGTGTTCCGCCAGAACATCAACGCCCACAAGATGAACGGCCCGTACCGCGCTGCCTGGCAGCAGGACTACCCGGACGTCGAGAACTGGGTCAACCCGCTGTTCATCACGGGCGGCTCCTCGAACGACGGCCTCTACAGCAACCCCGAGGTCGACGCCCTCGCCAAGCAGGCCAGCGGCGCTCCGAGCCTGGAGGCCTCGCACGAGGCGTTCGCCAAGGCGGTCGAGAAGGTCGACCAGGACGTCCCGAGCATCCCGGTCTACTTCTACGGCCAGCAGTCCGGTCACTCGGAGAAGATCAAGAAGCTCGAGCTGAACAACGTCGGCGAGATCGACATCACCTCGGTCGAGCTCTGATCCGAACGGTCTGACCCCGGGTCGGGCTCGCCACATCCGGTGAGCCCGACCCGGGGCCGTTCCGCGATTGGGTGTTACAACACTCCACTCGCACGTTGTCACCACCGTGTCGGCCGTCCGACGCGCCCCCTGTCTGGAGGACCACCCCATGGGCCGTTATCTGTTGAGACGGCTGCTCCAACTCGTGCCGGTCTTCATCGGTACGACGTTCCTGATCTACTGGCTCGTCTGGGCCGTTCCGGGCGATCCGTTCGCCGGCAAGTGCGGTGAGCGTCGCTGCCCGGACCAGTACATCGCCTTCATGACCGAGAAGTACCACCTCGACCAGAACGTCTTCGTGCAGTACGGCAGTTACATGAAGAATCTGCTCCAGGGCGACTTCGGTCAGACGTTCTCGCAGCGCGAGATCAGCGACATCATCCTGACCTCGTACCCGAACACGCTGAAGCTGGCTCTCGTGGCGCTCGCCATCGAGGCGGTCATCGGCCTCGGCGCCGGCGTGCTGAGCGGTCTGCGGCGTAACGGCTTCCTGGACAACCTGGTCCTGGTCTCCACCCTCTTCCTGATCGCGCTGCCGGTCTTCGTGGTCGGCTTCGTGCTGCAGTGGCTGCTGGGTGTGCAGTGGGGCATCATCAAGCCGACCGTCTCCTCGGAGATGCGGTGGTCCGAGCTGATCGTGCCCGGCTTCGTGCTCGGCAGCGCGTCAGTGGCGTACATCGCACGGGTGGCAAGAACGAGCATCGCGGAGAACCGTCGCGCGGACTACGTGCGCACCGCCATCGCCAAGGGCCTGCCGATGCGCCGGGTGGTGGGTGTGCACCTGCTGCGCAACTCGCTCATCCCGGTGGTGACCCTGCTCGGCACCGACCTCGGTGCCCTGATGGGTGGCGCGATCGTCACCGAGGGAATCTTTGGCATCAACGGGATCGGCCGCCAGGTCTTCCGGGCGATCATCACCAAGGAGAGCGCCACGGTGGTAGGCATCGTGGTCGTCCTGGTGCTGGTCTATCTCGTGATGAACCTGCTGGTTGACCTGCTCTACGCCGCCCTGGACCCGAGGATCCGTTATGAGTGACCCGAGTACTGCATCGATCGTCAGCACCCCTGGCGCAAAGCCCACCGACTCCGCCGCCCCCGCCACCGCGGGCCAGCCGCAGAGCAACGACAAGCCGCGCGGTCTGCTCGGTGACGCCTGGCGGGACCTGCGGCGCAAGCCGTTGTTCTGGATCTCGGCAACGCTGATCGTGATCTTCCTGCTGATGGCGGCCTTCCCGGCGCTCTTCGCTCCGGGCGGCGACCCGGAGAACGGCGAGTTGGCCCGCAGCCTGAACAAGCCGGGCGCCGATGGCTGGTTCGGCTACGACGTGCAGGGCCGTGACGTCTACGCCCGGGTCATCTACGGCGCGCGTGCGTCCATTCAGGTCGCCGTGCTCTCCGTGCTGGGCACCCTGCTCATCGGCGGGATGATGGGCATCATCTCCGGCTACCGCGGTGGCTGGGTGGACGCACTGCTCAGCCGGATCGCCGACGTCTTCTTCGGCCTGCCCTTCGTGCTCGGCGCGATCGTCATCCTGACCACCTTCAACGGGTCGGGATCCGGCAACAGCAAGAACAAGATCATGGGCCTGGTGACCGCGTCCCTGATCGTGTTGAGCTGGCCGGTCGTGATGCGACTGATGCGCTCCTCGGTGCTGGCCACCAGGGAGGCCGACTACATCGTGGCGGCCCGCGCGCTGGGTGCCGGCACCGGCCGGATCATCTTCAAGCACCTGCTGCCGAACTGCCTGGCCCCGCTGCTGGTCTACGGCACGATCATGGTCGGCTCGTTCATCGGCGCCGAGGCCACCCTGTCGTTCCTGGGCGTCGGTCTGAAGTCGCCGGTGGTCTCCTGGGGCATCATGATCAGTGGTGGGCAGCAGTTCGTCCGGGTCGCGCCGGGGCTGGTGTTCTTCCCCGCCGCGTTCCTCGTCACCGCAGTGCTGAGCTTCGTGATGCTCGGTGAGGCGGTCCGCGAGGCCCTCGATCCGAAACTCCGCTAGGGGATATCCAGTGTCCGACATTCTCGTGTCCGAGCAGTCCGCGTCGGGGCCCGGCAGGTCCGGGCGTCCCTCCGGCCGGCTGCTCGAGGTCGACGACCTGCGGGTGGAGTTCCGTACCCGGGACGGCGTCGCAAAGGTCATCAACGGGGTCACGTACCACGTCGACGCGGGGGAGACCCTCGCCGTGCTCGGCGAGTCCGGCTCCGGTAAGAGCGTCACGGCGCAGACCATCATGGGCATCCTCGACACGCCGCCCGGCTTCGTGACAGGTGGTCAGGTCCGCTTCCACGGCAAGGACATGCTCCGCATGTCCGACGAGGAGCGCCGCCGCATCCGCGGCGAGGGCATCGCGATGATCTTCCAGGACGCGCTCTCCGCTCTGAACCCCGTCTTCACCGTCGGGTTCCAGATCGCCGAGCAGTTCCGGGTCCGGCGGGGCATGGGTCGCGCGGAGGCCAAGAAGCGCGCGATCGACATGCTCGACCAGGTCAAGATCCCGAACGCCAAGGACCGGTTCAACAACTACCCGCACCAGTTCTCCGGCGGTATGCGGCAGCGCGCGATGATCGCGATGTCGCTGGCGCTCGACCCCGAGGTGCTGATCGCGGACGAGCCGACCACCGCCCTCGACGTGACCGTGCAGGCCCAGATCATGGACCTGCTGGCCGAGCTTCAGCGCGAGCGGCAGATGGGCATGATCCTGATCACCCACGACCTCGGTGTGGTTGCCGACGTCGCGGACCGGATCGCGGTCATGTACGCGGGCCGGATCGTCGAGGAAGCCGACGTGTACGAGCTGTACGCCAAGCCGGCGCACCCGTACACGCTGGGTCTGATCGACTCGATCCCGCGCCTCGACGAGAAGGGGCAGCAGCTCCGGACCATCAAGGGCCTCCCGCCGAACCTGATGAACATCCCGCCGGGCTGCCCGTTCAACCCGCGGTGCCCGATGGCTCAGCCGGTGTGCCGGGAGAAGGTCCCGCCGCTGCTGCAGGTCGGCCCCGCCCGAGCCAGCGCCTGCCACTTCGCCGAGGAGCTGGTGAACCGTGTCTGAGAACATCCTCGAGGTCAATGACCTGGTCAAGCACTACCCCGTCACCCAGGGTGTGGTGTTCAAGAAGACCGTCGGTCAGGTCAAGGCGGTCGACGGGGTCTCGTTCGGACTGCGCTCCGGTGAGACGCTCGGTGTGGTCGGCGAGTCCGGCTGCGGTAAGTCGACGCTCGCCCGGGTGCTGATGAACCTGGAGAAGCCGACCGCCGGCAACGTGGTCTACAAGGGCCAGGACATCTCGAAGCTGTCCGGTGGGGCGCTGCGGCGTCTGCGCCGGCAGATCCAGCTGGTCATGCAGGACCCGTACACCTCGCTGAACCCGCGGATGACCGTCGGTGACCTGCTCGGTGAGCCGTTCGAGATCCACCCGGAGGTGGCGCCGAAGGGCAGCCGCCGGGCCAAGGTCCGCGAGCTGCTCGACCTGGTCGGGCTCAACCCGGAGCACATCAACAGGTACCCGCACCAGTTCTCCGGCGGTCAGCGTCAGCGCATCGGCATCGCCCGCGCGCTCGCGCTGCGGCCAGAGATCATCGTCTGCGACGAGCCGGTGTCGGCGCTGGACGTCTCCATCCAGGCCCAGGTCATGAACCTGCTGGAGCAGTTGCAGGGCGAGTTCGGCCTCTCGTACGTCTTCATCGCGCACGACCTGTCGGTGGTCCGCCACCTCTCGGACCGGGTCGCGGTGATGTACCTCGGCAAGATCGTCGAGATCGGTACCGAGGACGAGATCTACGAGCGACCGACCCACCCGTACACCCAGGCGCTGCTCTCCGCGGTGCCGGTGCCGGACCCGACCCAGCGGAACAACAAGACGATCATCCGGCTCACGGGTGACGTGCCGTCGCCGATCAGCCCGCCCTCGGGCTGCCGGTTCCGGACCCGCTGCTGGAAGGCGCAGGACGTCTGCGCCGAGCAGGTCCCGCTGCTGGAGATCCGTCGGGACTCGGACCACCCGAGCGCCTGCCACTTCGCGGAGAAGCGCGAGATCGTCGTAACCCACGAGGCGTGAGTCACCGAAACCGCCTGCCGCCGTCGCCACGACGACGGCAGGCGGTTTCGTCTGTCCGTGACCCGGATCCGCCGGGTGCGGTGCCGCACCTCACGGGGTCAGTGGGCCGGGTGACTCAACCGCGGGCCGGTGTGGCTCACAGCGGGCCGCGGCCCGCGCGGAGCAGCAGCAGGGCCAACTGGGTGCCGTCGGCACCGAGCGCGACCCGGAACCGCTCCAGGATCTCCCGTTCCCGGGAGAGCACCAGGCGGGTCCCACCGGACGCCATCCGGGTCACCCCGACCTCCTGGGACAACGCGGCCCGCTCCTGCCAGAGCGTGATCAACGCGTGGTCGATCTCGTCGATCCGTTCCCTGATCTGCACGATCCGCGCTGAGGCGGACGGCTCCTGGGTGCCGGTCTGCTGCTCGGCCGGCTCGGCGTCGCCACCCGTCGGCGGTGTGGCCACCGTCGGCTCCGCTCCCTGCGCCGCGGGCTGCCCCGGTCGGATCGGGCTGCCGCTCTGCTCCATCACGTCTGTCATCATCGGGTACCTCTCGCACTGTGGTGCCCGGTGCCCGGAACCTGGGACGGAAAAGCCCCGGACTCCAGGAGCCCGGGGCTTTAGCAGGTCTGAATCGATCAGGCGCGACCTACGGCAGCCGGACTCCCGGTGCCATAGTAAAAGTAGTAGCGCGCAGCGATCACGTCGACGAGTATGCCCACGTCGTTGCCGGGTGCGCAAGCATTCCGCGTCGCGAAGGGCACCTTTCTCACCGGTGGGCGTACGGGGTGGGGGTGCGCGCCGTCGGCACGAGCTGCTGAGCGCCAGAGGCGCAGTGTCCGGCCGGCGGCATAGACTTGTCGGGCGATGCATCCTCTCTTCGACATCCCCGCGTCCCCGCCTGCGCCGGAGTCCGCGCCGGCCCGCCCGCACCGACCCGGGGCGGCCGCCGCGCGCCTCGATCCGCAGCAGTTGCTCGCCGGGCTTAACGGGCCGCAGGGCGACGCCGTCAGCCATGCCGGCTCGCCGCTGCTGATCGTGGCCGGCGCCGGGTCCGGCAAGACCCGGGTGCTCACGCACCGGATCGCCTACCTGCTCGCCGCGCGGGACGTGCACCCCGGTGAGATCATCGCGATCACCTTCACCAACAAGGCCGCCGGCGAGATGAAGGAGCGCGTCGCCGCGTTGGTGGGCCCCCGGGCCCGCCTGATGTGGGTGTCGACGTTCCACTCGGCCTGCGTGCGGATCCTGCGTGCCGAGCACGAGCACGCCGGCCTCAAGTCGACGTTCTCGATCTACGACGCGGACGACTCCCGCCGGCTGATGCAGTTGGTGACCCGCGAGCTGGATCTCGACCCGAAGCGCTACCCGGCGCGGGGGCTGGCCGCCCAGGTCTCCAACCTGAAGAACGAGCTGGTCGACCCGGAGCAGTTCGCGGCGCGGGCCACCGGGCCCAACGAGCGGGCGTTGGCCGAGGCGTACACGCTCTACCAGCGCCGGCTGCGTGAGGCACACGCCCTGGACTTCGACGACCTGATCATGACCACGGTGCACCTGCTCCAGTCCCACCCGCACGTCGCGGAGAGCTACCGCCGGCGGTTCCGGCACGTGCTGGTGGACGAGTACCAGGACACCAACCACGCCCAGTACGTCCTGATCAAGGAACTGGTCTCCGGCACCGACGGGCTGGAGCCCGCCGAGCTGTGCGTGGTCGGCGACGCCGACCAGTCGATCTACGCGTTCCGGGGTGCGACGATCCGCAACATCCTGGAGTTCGAACGGGACTTCACCGACGCCCGGACGATCCTGCTGGAGCAGAACTACCGCTCCACCCAGACCATCCTCAACGCGGCCAACGCGGTGATCGACCGCAACACCTCCCGCAAACCCAAGCGGCTGTGGAGTGAGGCCGGCGCCGGCGAGCAGATCGTCGGCTACGTGGCCGACACCGAGCACGCCGAGGCCGACTGGGTGGCCCGGGAGATCGACCGGCTGGTCGACGCCGACGAGACCCGCCCCGGCGACGTCGCGGTCTTCTACCGCACCAACGCCCAGTCCCGGGTCTTCGAGGAGGTGTTCATCCGGGTCGGCCTGCCCTACAAGGTGGTCGGCGGGGTGCGCTTCTACGAACGCAAGGAGGTCCGCGACGCGCTGGCGTACCTGCGTTCGGTGGTCAACGACGACGACACGGTGAGCCTGCGGCGGGTGCTCAACACCCCGCGCCGGGGGATCGGCGACCGCGCCGAGGCGTGTGTCGAGGCGCTGTCCAGCCGCGATCGGATCTCTTTCGGTGCGGCGCTGCGCCGGGCCCGGGAGGCGCCGGGCATCTCCAGCCGGGCGGCCAACGGCATCGCCGACTTCGTGGCGCTGCTCGACGGCGCCCGCGAGCTGGCCGAGACCGGCACCCCGGAGGAGGTGCTGGAGGCGCTGCTGACCCGCTCCGGCTACCTCACCGAGCTGGAGGAGAGCCTCGACCCGCAGGACGCCGGCCGGGTGGACAACCTCCAGGAGTTGGTCAGTGTCGCCCGCGAGTACACCGAGCGGATCGAGGCGCTGGGCGAGGAGGGGGAGCGGGCCACCCTGGCCGGCTTCCTGGAGCAGGTGGCGCTGGTCGCCGACGCTGACCAGATCCCCTCCGACGACCCCGACCACCAGGGCGTGGTCACCCTGATGACGTTGCACACCGCCAAGGGGCTGGAATTCCCGGTGGTCTTCCTGACCGGGCTGGAGGACGGCGTCTTCCCGCACCTACGCTCGCTGGGCGACACCCGCGAGTTGGAGGAGGAGCGCCGGCTGGCGTACGTCGGCATCACCCGCGCCCGACAGCGGCTCTACCTCTCCCGGGCGGTGACCCGCTCGGCCTGGGGGCAGCCGTCCTACAACCCGCCGTCGCGCTTCCTGGAGGAGCTGCCGACCGAGTTGGTGCACTGGGAGCGCACCGAGGGGTCGTACACCTCGTGGGCTGGCGGGGGCGGCGGCGTCGGCGGCCGTGCGGACCGCGCGCCCGGCGGCCGTGGCAATTTCACCGGCGGCACCCCGAAGGCGGCGCAACTGGCCCAGCGGCTCGGCGTGGACGCCAGCCGGCTGACCACGGCCAGCGAGCTGCCGCAGGGGCCGAAGGTGTCCGCGGGCGACCGGGTCAATCATCAGCGGTACGGGTTGGGGCGGGTGCTCGCCGTCGAGGGGCACGGCCCGGGTGCCCGGGCGCAGATCGACTTCGGCGATCAGACCATGTGGCTGGTGCTCCGGCACGCCCCGGTCGACAAGCTTTGACCCCGTCGCGCCGGGGTCGCACTCCGGAGGAGGGGCTTGGGGCCCGCGCGAATACCTCCATCGTGCGGAGGCGGGGATCAACGCGCTTGGCGATGACGAGTACGCGCAGCTGATCAAGAGCGGCCTGGATCGGCTGGCGCAGCAGTTGGCGTCCGCGTAGCCGCGCGCTGTCGAGGCGATCGCCACGGCAGCGCGCGGCGTTGCTGCAGCTGTCTCAGCAGCCCAGGTCGACGCCGCGGGCCCGCATGAACGGGGCCGGGTCGATCTGGTTCCACATGCCCTGGTGCACCTCGAAGTGCAGGTGCGGACCGGTGGCATCGCCGGTGGCGCCCTCGTAGCCGATGACCTGGCCGGCCTTGACCGCCTGGCCGACCGTGACCGCGATCCGGCTCTGGTGGGCGTAGTGGGTCAGGTAGCCGTTCCCGTGGTCGATGAAGACGGAGTTGCCGTACCCGTCGGAGGCGTCGCCGGCCTGGGTCACGGTGCCAGCGGCCGCGGCGTGGATCGGCGTACCGGAGGGCAGCGCCAGGTCGATACCGGCGTGCAGGGTGCCCCAGCGCGGCCCGTAGCAGGATGTGACGGCCGCGCCCGGCATCGGGTCGACCCAGGCGGGCGTGGGCTTGGTGGTCTTCTTCGGCTTCGGCTTGGCCTTCGCGGCGGCCGTCTTGGTGGGGGTCGGGCTGGCGCTGACCGCGGACGGGCTCGGCGTCGGGCTGAGCGAGGGGGTGATCGGGGTGCTCGACTCGCGGATCGAGCGGTCGGCCCGGCTCGCGGCCTCGGCCCGGGACTGGGCGTCGAGGGAGACGGCGGCGGGTGCCGGGCGGTCGGTGCCGCTGGTGGCGACGGCGACACCACCGAAGCCGAGGGCTACCAGGGCGGCGGCCCCGAGCACGATGAGGCGGCTCCGCCGGCCGGTGCGCCGCGGCGGCGCGGTCTGGCTGGTGTCGGGGGTGTTCTCGTTCTGGACGGGGCTGTCTTCCTGCACGGCGGACCTTCACAGTCGAGGGGCACTTGACCTCGAAATACTGGTGTCGGGCCGGGGTGGGGTAGGCGCGGGGACCGAACCCTCGGACGGAGAGTGGGCGGTCGGGTGCCCGGATATGACCCGCTCTGCGGCGCTACATCCGGAAAAGTGATCATGTTGGGGCGTGGCGTCGGTCACAACCGGTGGTGTGCCCCGGGACACATTGGTCGGGACCGGGGAACGCAAAACCGCCCGGATCGACAGATCCGGGCGGTCAACGGTCGTTGCACACCGTCAGGAGGCGGCTACCTCGCTGTAGATTGCCTCGACTTGCAGCTTGATGTCCACTCCGCGCTCCTGGAGGTACGGCACCGGGTCGATCGGCTGCCCCTTGACATGGATCTCCAGGTGCAGGTGGGTGCCGTACGCGTGGCCGGTCTGACCCACGAGGCCGAGCTGGTCGCCCGCCTTGATCTGCTGGCCTTCCTTGACGCTCACCGCGGAGGAGTGGCCGTAGATGGCCTCGCTGCCGTCGGCGTGCTGGACGATCACCGCGTTGCCGTACCCACCGAACCAGCCGGCCTTGGTGACCAGCCCGTCGTGGATCGCCACGTAGGGCGTGCCCTCGCCGGCGACCAGGTCCACGCCGGTGTGCAGCTTGCCCCAGCGCATCCCGTACGGGGAGTTGAAGTCGTAACCCTGTAGCGGCAGCAGCCAGACCTCGGGCTCGGCGCTGTCCTTGCTGCGGCTGTCCCGGGAGGCGCGGTCGGCGTTGTCCGCACGGGCCGCGGCGTCCTGACTGGTGACCGACGCCTGCTTGAGCTCGTCGAGGACCGTCGGGCTGACGTCCTTGGCGTCCGGCAGGGCACTCGCGCCGAGGGCCACGATGCCGGCACCGACGAACGCGGTGGTGACGACAGCGGCGTAACGGCTGCGGGGTGGGGTGGGTACGCGGCGGCGACCGCGATATCGATCGGGCTCAGACGACAGGCGCTGGCGCACGCACACCCTCCGTTGTCGGGGTTCCGAAGCGGCCGGTGGGCGTCCCCTGAAGCTCCAGTGAAGCGTCCGCTGACCGCGTCGTCACCCGTCCATGGACCTGATGACAACCGTGGACACGTTAGCCAACCGCCAGGCGAGTCACAAGCTAGAGCGGAAAATTGGCGTGTCGATCTGTCCGTTTGCGTCCGTGATTGTCATGCATCGTGACGCTGAACGGTGCCCCCGTCGCTGCCCGTTCGTCGCCGAGCGTGACCGTTCCGGCGGAGTCGTCCGGCTTGACTCCGAGCCGCGCCGGGACAGTGTCGACGGCGCTGCCAGGAGCCGGGCGGTGGCGGTGGCGGGACGGCGCGGGGCCGGGCCGCCCCGGGGTTGCCCGGTGGACACGCCGGGTAACGGCCGGTGACAGAGCCCGGATTTCCCGGGCCAGGCCCGCCGGGTTACCGTTCGTTAAGGTGAAGGCGGTCAAGCCGGTGAAAGGTGTGCGCTGATGAGCTCTCGTATTCGGGTCGTCGTCGCGAAGCCTGGTCTGGACGGCCACGACCGCGGCGCGAAGGTCGTCGCGCGCGCCCTGCGGGATGCCGGGATGGAGGTCGTCTACACCGGCCTGCACCAGACCCCCGAGCAGATCGTGGAGACCGCCATCCAGGAAGACGCCGACGCGGTCGGCCTGTCCGTGCTCTCCGGCGCGCACATGACGCTCTTCCGGCGGGTGCTGGAACTGCTCGGTGAGCGGGACGCCCGCGACATCGTCGTGTTCGGCGGCGGCATCATTCCGAACGGCGACATTCCCGAGTTGGAGAAGCTGGGCGTCGCGAAGATCTTCACGCCGGGCGCCACCACCCAGGCGATTGTCGAGTGGGTCCGACAGAACGTGGCCCAGCCGGTTTCCTGAGGCACGCCGATCTGCTGCGCGAACGGATTTGGGCACGGGGGAGGGGCCGGACGCACCCCTCACACGTCCGGCCCCTCTATGCACGATGCCCCGCCGCCACCCCTCGACCGACAGGGCATCGGCCGTATCCCGTCTTTGCGCTGTTAAGCGCTCCGACATCTGACTCAACGACGCCCCCACGGCAGGGTTACGCAAGCCGGACAACATCGCCCGGACGGTGGATGCCACCCGAGTGCTGGCCGCAAACCGGCCACACCTGATGTCCGGTTGTGCATTACCGCACACCGCGCACCCGCTCGGTTGCCGGTGGTGCCGACCTCGCTAGGCTGCGGCCAATGGCCTGTTTCAACTGATGACAGGCGTCAAACTGTTTTCTGAACGCTGGTGGCGGCGCGACGGCGCGCCGCGGAGACGGGACGGGACGCGCAATCGTGGACCTGTACGAGTACCAGGGGCGGGACCTGTTCGAGCGGCACGGCTTGCCCGTGCTGGCCGGCGGCGTCGCCACTACCCCGGAAGAGGCCCGCGCGATCGCCGAACGCCTCGGCGGCCGTGTGGTCGTCAAGGCGCAGGTAAAGGTCGGCGGCCGAGGTAAGGCCGGCGGCGTCAAACTGGCCGAGGGTCCGGATGAGGCGGTGGCTCGGGCCACCGACATCCTCGGCATGGACATCAAGGGTCACACCGTCCACAAAGTCATGATCACGGTGACCGCGGACGTGGCCGAGGAGTACTACTTCTCGTACCTGCTCGACCGGGCGAACCGCACCTTCCTCTGCATCGCCAGCGTCGCCGGCGGCATGGACATCGAGCAGGTCGCCGCCGAGACCCCCGACAAGGTCGTGAAGGCCCCGATCGACGCCGTGAAGGGCGTAGACGAGGCCAAGGCCCGCGAGATCGTGACCGCTGCCGGCTTCCCGGCCGAGGTCGCCGACCAGGTGGTCGAGATCGCCGTCGGCCTGTGGCAGGCGTTCGTCGCCGAGGACGCCACCCTGGTCGAGGTCAACCCGCTCGCCAAGAACGGCGACGGCCGGATGCTGCTGCTCGACGCCAAGATCAGCCTGGACGAGAACGCGGCGTTCCGGCACCCGGACCACGAGGCGCTGGTCGACCAGGCCGCGGTGGACCCGCTGGAGCAGGCCGCCAAGGCCAAGGACCTCAACTACGTCAAGCTCGACGGCGAGGTCGGCATCATCGGCAACGGCGCGGGTCTGGTCATGTCGACCCTCGACGTGGTCGCGTACGCCGGTGAGCGGCACGGCAACGTCAAGCCGGCCAACTTCCTCGACATCGGCGGCGGCGCGAGCGCCGCGGTGATGGCGAACGGGCTGGAGATCGTGCTCTCCGACCCGGCCGTGAAGAGCGTCTTCGTCAACGTCTTCGGCGGCATCACCGCCTGCGACGAGGTCGCCAACGGCATCATCCAGGCGCTGGCCCTGCTGGAGCAGCGCGGCGAGCAGGTCACCAAGCCGCTCGTCGTCCGTCTCGACGGCAACAACGCCGAGGCTGGCCGGGCGATCCTGGACAGCGCGAACAACCCGCTCGTGCAGCGGGTGGACACCATGGACGGTGCGGCCGAGCGGGCCGCCGAGCTGGCAGCTGCGGGGGTCTGATCATGGCTATCTGGCTGACCAAGGACTCGAAGGTCATCGTCCAGGGGATGACCGGTTCCGAGGGTTCCAAGCACACCCGGCGGATGCTGGCCGCCGGCACCAACGTGGTGGGTGGCGTCAATCCGCGCAAGGCGGGCCAGAAGGTCGACTTCGACGGCACCGAGCTGCCGGTCTTCGCGTCCGTCGCGGACGCGATGGCCGAGACTGGGGCCGACGTCACCGTCATCTTCGTGCCGCCGCAGTTCACCAAGGCCGCCGTGGTCGAGGCGATCGACGCCGCGATCCCGCTGGCCGTGGTGATCACCGAGGGCGTCCCGGTGCACGACACCGCTTCGTTCTGGGCGTACAACGTGGCGCAGGGCGAGCGGACCCGGATCATCGGGCCGAACTGCCCGGGCATCGCCTCGCCCGGCGCGTCCAACGCCGGCATCATCCCGGCCGACATCACCGGCTCCGGCCGGATCGGCCTGGTCAGCAAGAGCGGCACGCTGACATACCAGATGATGTACGAGCTGCGCGACATCGGCTTCTCCACCTGCGTCGGCATCGGCGGTGACCCGATCATCGGGACCACCCACATCGACGCCCTCGCGGCGTTCGAGGCCGACCCGGAGACCGACGCCATCGTCATGATCGGTGAGATCGGTGGCGATGCGGAGGAGCGGGCCGCCGAGTTCATCAAGGCCAACGTCACCAAGCCGGTGGTCGGCTACATCGCCGGCTTCACCGCTCCGCCCGGCAAGACCATGGGTCACGCCGGGGCGATCATCTCCGGCTCGGCCGGCACCGCCGAGGCGAAGCAGGCGGCGCTGGAGGCCGTCGGCGTCAAGGTCGGCAAGACGCCGACCGAGACCGCCAAGCTGATGCGGGAGATCATGTCCGGCAGCTGAGCCGGTCAGGCAGGGCGAAGGGGGTCGACCGGTCACGGTCGACCCCCTTCGGCGTACGCGCTCCGCGCTGGTCAGTCGTTGTTCCAGAACGGGTAGTTGCCGGTCGAGCGCAGAATCGCCCCACCGATGATGTTGATCACGCCGAACGCGATGGCGAGGTAGCCGAGCAGCGGCGACTGCCCGTACCGCCGGGCGTCGCGGATGGACAGGTAGCCGAAGACGATGCCGAAGATGCCGCAGCAGATCAGCCCCAGCACGATGCCCAGCACGCCCCAGAGGGTGGTCCGGTCGCGTCCCTGGGCCGGTGGTGGTGGGGGAGGCGGGTATGGCGTCGTCACAGCTTCCTCCGAGCGGTCGTGGGCGACGTGCCGGCCCGGACCGCGACCGGCGGGCCCGTCCCGGGTGGCGGCGACTCGCGCCCCCTCAGGGCCGAGGC
Source organism: Micromonospora sp. BQ32 (assembly GCF_059358895.1). Lineage (NCBI taxonomy): Bacteria > Bacillati > Actinomycetota > Actinomycetes > Micromonosporales > Micromonosporaceae > Micromonospora > Micromonospora sp. BQ32. The sequence goes on from NZ_JCADBI010000010.1 coordinate 40,830, forward strand.
TAGACCGGCACGGGTGGGCAGGACGGCGGTTCGGTGAACTCGCCGACCTTAGGAGGGGTTAACGGACTGCCACCGCCCGCGCGACGTGCCAGAGTAGAGCGGATGTCCCCCGTCACCCCTGACCGTCCCAGCCGTCCCGGCGGTGTGAGCGCCGACGACCGGCCGGTCGACCGTGCCGCACCGGCCCGGCGGGTGCCCGCGCCCCGCGCGGGCGGGGCGCCGCGCGGGCGGGCGCCGTTGCCCGTCGCCGCCGGGGTGGCCGCCTGCTGGGCCGCTCTCACCTCGTACCTGCCGGTCGCCATCGTGCTCGGCCTGGTGCAGCTCGGCGCCGACTCCACCACCCTCACCGGCACCCTGCGCACCGCGCTGGCCGGTTGGCTGCTCGGGCACGGCGTGCCGCTGCACACCGAGTCCGGTCCACTCGGGCTCGCCCCGCTCGCGCTGACCGTGCTCGCGCTCTGGCGGCTGACCCGCGCCGGCGTGCACGTCAGCCGCGCGATCGGTGCTCGCGACACCCGCTCGCCGCGCCGGGCACTGCTCGCCGCGGTTGCGGTCGGCATCGCGTACGCGCTGCTCGGCGCGCTCGCGGCGGTGCTGGTCGGCACGGGTGGGCCGGAGGTGTCCCTGATCCGGGCGGGTGGCACGTTCGCGGCGGTCGGCACACTCGCCGCGCTGGTCGGCGCGGTCCGGATCACCGCGGTGACCCGGCTGCTCGTCACCCGGCTGCCGGGCCCGGTGCGCGACGGCGTTCGCACCGGTCTGGTGGCCGGGCTGCTGCTGCTCGGCGCGGGCGCGGGCGCCGCCGGCCTGGCGGTGGCCACCGGCGGCGGCGACGCGGCCGACATGATCGGGGCGTACCGGACCGGGGTCGCCGGGCAGGCCGGCATCACCCTGGTCAGCGTCGCGTACGCGCCCAACGCGGCGGTCTGGTCCACCAGTTACCTGCTCGGGCCGGGTTTCGCGGTCGGAACCGACACCGCGGTCCGCACCAGTGAGGTGTCGGTCGGCGCGCTGCCGGCCGTGCCGCTGCTCGCTGGCCTGCCGCGCGGCCCGGTGGACGGCTTCGGCGCCCTGCTGCTCGCGGTGCCGGTACTGGCCGGGATGGTCGCCGGCTGGCTGCTGGCCCGTCGGGTGGCTCGACTCGCCGGGCCGGAGCGGGCTGCGCAGCGCTGGGCCGAGTTGCTGGCGCCAGCGGCGCTGGCCGGGCCGGTGGCCGGGGCGGTGCTCGGTGCGGCTGCCGCGGTCTCCGGCGGGCCGCTCGGCGCCGGTCGGCTGGCCCAGGTCGGGCCGGTGGGTTGGCAGGTCGGGGCGGTGGCGGCCGGTGTCATCGCGGTCGGCGCGCTCCTCGGCGCCGCGGCCACCCGGGCGCTGACCCGCGGGCCCGCGCAGTAGACGAGCGCGGGGTGCCCCGGGCCAGCCCGGAGCACCCCGTCGAATCCGAGCCCGTCAGGGCTGGGTGGGCAGGTTGACCTGCGCCACGACGCTCAGGATGAGCAGCAGGATGCCCAGCCCGACGCCGACCGCGCCGCAGATCAGACCGGCCTTGGCCTGGCCGGCGTTGTTGGCCTGGCCCTGGGCCACCTTCTGCTTGGCGAGGTAGCCGGTCACGATGCCCGCGATGCCGACCGGGATGCCCAGGTACAGGCAGCAGATCAGCGGGATCGACGCGATACCGAGGATCATCGACACCAGGCCGAGGGTGTTGTTCTGCCCCTGCGCCTGCGGGTACCCGGCGTTCGGGTACGTCGGGCCCGCGCCGTACGGCGGCTGCTGCTGCTGCTGGGCGTACGGGTCCTGGTACGGCGGCTGCTGACCGTACGGCTGTCCCGAGGTGGGCTGCTGACCGTACGGGGCCTGCGGCGCGGCGTACGGGTCGTGCGGCTGCTGGCCGTACGGCTGGCCGGAGGTGGGCTGCTGGCCGTACGGGGCGGCCGGCGGCTGGGGAGCGGTCGGGTCCTGGTTGGGCTGCTGGCCGTACGGGTCCTGACCGGGGTTACCGGGCTGCATTCGAGAAGCTCCTTGGACTGGTTCCGTCAGTTGGTGCTCTTTGTTTCCATCCATGATCGCGGTCAGTCCTCCCAAAGCCCAGTACAGCAACAGGACGACATGTCTCTCAAAGCAGGCAAACAGGCGCTTGTCGACCGCTTGGCGTGCCGGATCAGGGGCGGTGTGTGGGCCGGCGCGGCGTTCGGCCCGAGCGAGCGGCAGCGTACCGGGTCGACGCACGTCGACACTGTCGAAGATCGGCGCGCCGCCCGGCCGGAGGGCGTCCCTGACCTGCCCGATAGGGTGGCCCGGTGACCGAGCCCGCGTCCGTCGCCCGCATCGTCGTCCTCATCTCCGGCTCCGGGAGCAACCTTCAGTCGCTGCTGGATGCCGCCGCCGACCCCGCGTACGGCGCACAGGTCGTCGCGGTCGGCGCGGACCGCGACGGCATCGCGGGCCTGGACCGGGCCGCCGCGGCCGGGGTGCCGACCTTCGTCGAGCGGGTCCGCGACCACGACACCCGGGAAGCCTGGGACCACGCGCTCACCGCGCACGTCGCGAAGCACCAACCCGACCTGGTCATCTCCGCCGGTTTTCTCAAGCTGGTCGGTCCGCACTTCCTCGCCGCCTTCGGCGACCGCTACCTGAACACGCACAACACGCTGCTGCCGGCGTTTCCCGGCATCCACGGCCCGCGTGACGCCCTCGCCTACGGCGTGAAGCTCACCGGAGCCACCCTCTTCTTCGTCGACGCCGGCATGGACACCGGGCCGATCGTCGCGCAGGTCGCGGTGCCGGTGCTGGACGACGACGACGTCGACACGCTCACCGAGCGCATCAAGGAAGCCGAGCGGCGCCAGCTCGTCGAGCAGGTCGGTCGGCTGGTCCGCGAAGGCTGGACCATCACCGGAAGGAAGGTCACGGTTCCGTGAGTTCCACTCAGGACGGGCGCCGCCCGATCAGGCGGGCGCTGGTCAGCGTCTACGACAAGACCGGGCTGGTCGAGCTGGCTCAGGCCCTGCACGCGGCCGGCGTGGAGATCGTGTCCACCGGCAGCACGGCGGGCACCATCGCCGCCGCCGGGGTGCCGGTGACGCCGGTGGAGACGGTGACCGGGTTCCCCGAGGTGCTCGACGGCCGGGTGAAGACCCTGCACCCGAAGGTGCACGCGGGTCTCCTCGCGGACCTGCGCAAGGACACCCACGTGGCGCAGCTCGACGAGCTGGGCGTGGCGGCGTTCGACCTGCTGGTCTCCAACCTCTACCCCTTCCAGGCGACCGTCGCCTCCGGCGCCGGCGTCGAGGAGTGCGTGGAGCAGATCGACATCGGTGGCCCGGCCATGGTGCGGGCCGCCGCCAAGAACCACGCCTCGGTCGCCGTGCTCACCGACCCGACCGCTTACCCGGCGCTGCTCGGCGCGCTCAGCGAGGGTGGCTTCACCCTGGCCCAGCGTCGCGCGCTGGCCGCCCGGGCGTTCGCCGACATCGCCGAGTACGACGTCGCGGTGGCCCAGTGGTGCGCCCAGGAGTTGGCGCCCGCCGACGACTGGTGGCCGCAGTTCGCGGGGCTGGCGCTGCGCAAGTCGACCGCGCTGCGCTACGGGGAGAACCCGCACCAGCCGGCCGCGCTCTACACCGACCCGGACGCCCCGGCGGGGCTGGCCCAGGCCGAGCAGCTGCACGGCAAGGAGATGTCGTACAACAACTACGTCGACGCGGACGCCGCCTGGCGGGCCGCGAACGACTTCGCCGACCAGCCGGCGGTGGCGATCATCAAGCACGCCAACCCGTGCGGCATCGCGGTCGGCGCGGACGTCGCCGAGGCGCACCGCAGGGCGCACGCCTGCGACCCGGTGTCGGCGTTCGGCGGTGTGATCGCGGTCAACCGGCCGGTCTCGGTCGAGCTGGCCCGGCAGGTCGCTGAGATCTTCACCGAGGTGGTGGTCGCCCCCGGCTTCGACGAGGGCGCGGTCGAGGTGTTGCAGGGCAAGAAGAACATCCGGCTGCTGCGGGCACCGGCCTGGACGCCGGCACTGGTGGAGTTGCGACCGGTGACCGGTGGCGTGCTGGCCCAGGTCGCCGACCGGGTGAACGCCCCCGGTGACGACCCGGCGAGTTGGCAGTTGGCGACCGGCGAGGCCGCCGACGAGGAGCTGCTGCGGGACCTGGCGTTCGCCTGGCGGGCGGTCCGCGCGGTGAAGAGCAACGCGATCCTGCTCGCCAAGGACGGCGCCACCGTCGGGGTCGGCATGGGTCAGGTCAACCGGGTCGACTCGGCGCAGCTCGCGGTCACCCGCGCCGGCGCCGACCGGGCCCGCGGCTCGGTCGCCGCCTCGGACGCGTTCTTCCCGTTCGCCGACGGCCCACAGATCCTCATCGACGCCGGCGTCCGCGCCATCGTCCAGCCGGGCGGCTCGATCCGTGACGAAGAGGTCATCGCAGCAGCCAAGAAGGCCAACGTGACGATGTACCTGACCGGCACCCGCCACTTCTTCCACTGAACCCGTCCCCACCTCAGCCTCGTTGATCATGAAGTTATTGCCCGTCTGACCGGCGTGTCAGGGCAATAACTTCATGATCAGGGCTGGGGTCGGGTCAGGCCGGGAGGGTTGGGCGGAGTTCGGCGAAGTGGCAGGCGGAGGGGTGGGGGTCCGCTGCTCTCGGGACCGTCGCCGGGTCCTCGACGGCGCAGATCTCCTGGGCCTTCCAGCAGCGGGTCCGGAAGTGGCACCCGCTGGGCGGGTCGGCCGGGCTGGGCACGTCGCCGACCAGCCGGATCATGTTGCGCTGGTCGCGGGCCTCCGGGTCCGGCACCGGCACGGCAGAGAGCAGAGCCTGGGTGTACGGGTGGGTGGCCCGCTCGTAGATCTCGTCCTCGGTGCCGATCTCGACGATCCGGCCGAGATACATCACCGCGACGCGGTCGGCGATGTGCCGCACCACGGACAGGTCGTGCGCGATGAAGATGTACGAGAGCCCCAGCTCGCCCTGGAGCTGCTTCAGCAGGTTGATCACCTGGGCCTGGATGGAGACGTCCAGCGCCGACACCGGCTCGTCGCAGACGATCACCTCGGGCTTCAGCGCGAGGGCGCGGGCGATGCCGATGCGCTGACGCTGACCGCCGGAGAACTGGTGCGGGTACCGGTTGATGTGCTCCGGGTTGAGCCCGACCAGGTCCAACAGCTCCTGGACCCGCTTGGCCTTGCTGCCCTTTGGCGCGGCATCCGGGTGGATCTCGAACGGCTCGCCGATGATGTCGCCGACGGTCATCCGCGGGTTCAGCGAGGTGTACGGGTCCTGCATCACCATCTGCATGTTGCGGCGCAGCCGGCGCAGCTCGCCCCCGGAAGCCTTGAACAGGTCCTTGCCCTCCAGGGTGGCGCGTCCGGAGGTGGGCTTCTCCAACCGCATCAACAGCCGGGCGAGAGTGGACTTGCCGCAGCCGGACTCGCCGACCACGCCGAGCGTCTCGCCCCGACGCAGCTCGAAGCTCACCCCGTCGACGGCCTTCACCGCCCCGATCTGCCGCTGGAACAGCACGCCCTGAGTGATCGGGAAGTGCTTCACCAGGTTGTCGACGGAGAGGATGGTCTCGCCCCGGACCTTGGTGGAGTTAGCGGGCGACGCTGTCATCACGGACCTCCTGCGCGAAGTGGCAAGCGCTGGTCCGGCCGTCGCCGAGGACCAGGTCGTGCGGCACCTCGTCCACGCAGACCTGCTGCACGTACGGGCACCGGGGGTGGAACGGGCAGCCGGACGGGATGCGCATCAGGTTCGGCGGCAACCCCTTGATCGTCGACAGCTCCTGGCCGCGGACGTCCAGGCGCGGAATCGACTCCAACAAACCCTTGGTGTACGGGTGGGCGGGCGCCTTGTAGAGCGAGCGGACGTCGGCGTGCTCGACGATCCGGCCGGCGTACATGACCGCGATCCGGTCCGCGACACCGGCGACCACGCCCAGGTCGTGGGTGATCAGGATCATCGCCATGTTGAGTTCCCGGCGCAGGTCGGCCAGCAGGTCCATGATCTGGGCCTGCACGGTCACGTCGAGTGCCGTGGTGGGCTCGTCGGCGATCAGCACCTTCGGGTCCAGCGCCAACGCCATGGCGATCATGACGCGCTGCCGCATACCGCCGGAGAACTGGTGCGGGTAGTCGCCGATCCGCTTTGCGGCACCCGGAATCTTGACCAGATCCATCAGCTCAATGGCACGACGTCGAGCGTCGGTTCGGGACATGCCGGCGCGCTGGCGCAGCGTCTCACCGATCTGCCAACCGACCGGGAAGACCGGGTTGAGGGCGGAGAGCGCGTCCTGGAAGATCATCGCGATCTCCTTGCCGCGTACCTGCCGGCGCTGCTCCTCGGAGCGGGTGAGCAGGTCCTCGCCCTGGTAGAGGATCTGGCCGGAGCGGACGAACGCGGGCGGGGTGTCCAGGATGCCCATGATCGCCTGGGCGGTGACCGACTTACCCGAGCCGGATTCGCCGAGCACGGCCAGCGTCTCGCCGGCGTCCAGGTGGTACGACACGCCGTTGATCACCCGGGCGACACCCTCGTTGGTGCGGAACTCGACGTGCAGGTCCCGCAACTCCAGCAGGTGACCGCCCTCGGGTGTGGCGGAGGCGGGCGTGGGTTGAACGGTCAAGACTGTGCCTGCCTTTCGCTCGCGACTGCGGGGCTCGCTTCGCTCACTCCTCGCGCTCGCATGGAAGTTCTCACCGCAGCTTCGGGTCGAAGGCGTCACGGATCGCGTCGCCGAGCATGATGAACGCCAGCACGGTCAGCGCCAGGAAGGCCGACGGGACGATCAACGGGGTGGCCGCCTCCCGCATGTGGATCCGGCCGGTGTCGATGTCCTGGCCCCACGAGATGGTGGGCGCCTTCAGGCCGATGCCCAGGAAGGAGAGCGTCGCCTCGGCCGCGATGAACGAGCCGAGCGCGATGGTCAGCACGACGATGGCCGGGGCCAGCGAGTTCGGCAGGATGTGCCGCCACATGATCCGGCTGTTGCCGGCGCCGAGCATCCGGGCCGCCGCGACGTAGTCCTGTTCCTTGGCGGTGATCACCGAGGACCGGACCACGCGGGCGGCGGTGGTCCAACCGAGCAGGGCCAGCACGAAGACGACCGCGCCGATCCGAGCCCACTGGCTGTCACTGGACACCCGCTTGAGCAGCACGATCGCGGCCAGCAGCAGCGGGATGCCGAGCACCACGTCGATCACCCGGGAGAGCACCGCGTCGACCCAGCGGCCGAAGTAACCGGCCAACATGCCGATCACCAGCGCGATGATCCCGGTGCCGAGCGCGGCGAGCGCGCCGACCAGCAACGACGCCCGGGTGCCGTAGACCGCTCGGGAGTACGTGTCGCAGCCCTGGAAGTCGTACCCGAAGATGGCCCCGCCGGACGGCCCGGCGTGCTGCCGGGAGAGCAGACAGTCGTTCGGGTTGTTGGCGGTGAACACGCCGGGGAGCAGCGCCATCAGGGTGAAGATGACGACCAGCGCCAGCGAGATCCAGAAGATCGGGTTGCGGCGCAGGTCTCGCCAGGCGTCACCGGCCAGGCTGCGAGGCTTCTGCGCGGCGCCGACCTGGTTGGGTGCGCCCGGCTCCCCCGAGGGGCCGCGTCGCGCGGCCTGGTTCTCGGTCGCCGCCACAGTTTCAAAATCACTCATGCCTGCACCTCGCTGCGCTCGGCGCCGGCACGGTCGCTGCGCTCACTCATAGCGAATCCTCGGGTCGAGTACGGCGTACAGGACGTCCACCACCAGGTTCGAGACCAGGTAGACCACGACGAGCACGCTGACGATTCCCACCACCAGGGGGCCGTCCTCGGTGCGGATGCCGCGGAAGAGGTTGAAGCCCACGCCGGGGATGTTGAAGACGCCCTCGGTGATGATCGCGCCGCTCATCAGGTTGCCCAGTTCCACACCGAGGAAGGTGACCACCGGGATCAGTGAGTTGCGCAGTACGTGGACGATGACGATGCGCCGCTTGACCAGGCCCTTGGAGCGGGCGGTCCGGACGTAGTCCGCGCGAAGGTTCTCCGCCACCGAGGCCCGGGTGAGTCGTAGCGCGGTGGCCAGCGACAGCGAGCCGAGCACGATGCCTGGCAGCAGGAGCGCGTAGAACGTCGGGTCGGAGCCGGCCGTGGGTGGGAAGAGCTGCCACTTGACGCCCAGGAAGTACTGCGCCAGCGGCGCCAGCACGATGGTCGGGATGCCCAGCACCAGCAGGGTCAGCACCAGCGTCGAGTTGTCGAAGATGCTGGCCCGGCGGATGCCGGCGAGGACCCCGGCGGTGACACCGAAGATGATCGCCACGGCGAGCGCGATGAGCGCGAGCCGCACGGTGACCGGCCATGCCTGCTGGAGGATGTCACCGATGCTCCGACCGGTGAGCGACTCGCCCAGCTTGCCCTGGAGCAGGTCCTTCACGTAGTCGAAGTAGCGGTAGAAGAAGCCGCCGACGCCCGTCTGATCCAGGTTGTACTTCTCGGTGAGGTAGGCCCGCTGCGCTGGCGTCACCGGCCGTTCGCCGGCGAGCGCCTGGATCGGGTCGCCCTGCCCGGCGAATGTCAGCGCGTAGACGATCAGGGTGGTCCCGAAGAACGCCAGGACCATCTGCAGTAGGCGCCGCAGGATGTAGCGGAACATGCTTAGCAGTCTCTCCGGAAATGTGCGAAAGGGTCGCAGGACGGCATCTCTGGTCGTACCCGAAATATCCGAGACGTGCCGTCCGGCCCGGGGGAGCCGGCGCCACCGACGCCGGGTCCGCTGCTGCGGCCCGGCCCCGGTGACGCGGTCGGGGCCACCCGGGCTTCGTCGCCCGGGTGGCCCGCACCATGGTCAGCTCAGCTGGCTGCTTCGATCTTGACGAGGTTGACCCGCTGGAACAGGTCCATCTCCACGTTCTTGACCTTGGACGAGTGGCCGAAGACGTTCTCGCCGAAGCGGAGCGGGATCACCGGCATGTCCTTGGCCAGGATGTCCTCCGCCTGCTGGTACTTGGCGATCGCCTCGTCCTGCGTCTTGGCGGCGGAACCCTCCTTGACCAGCTTGTCGAACTCCGGGTTGCTGTACCCGTAGTAGTTCGACGAGCCGTTCGTGCTGTACAGCGGGCCGAGGTAGTCCTCCATGGTCGGGTAGTCCATGACCCAACCCATCCGGAACGCGCCCACCGGCGTCTTCTTCTCGACCTTGGTCAGCAGGTCGGCGAACTTCGGCTCGGCCGAGCCGACCGCGTCCACGCCCAGGTTGGTCTTGAGCTGGTTGACCGTGGCGTCGACCCAGTCCTTGTGACCGCCGTCGCCGTTGTACGAGATGACGATCTTCGACGGGCCGCCGGCGGCCTGGTAGAGCTTCTTGGCCTCGGTCGGGTTGAACTCGCCCGCCTTGCCCGCGGTGTTCTCCCGGTAGCCCGGCAGGACCGGCGAGACGAAGGAGCGCGCCGAGGTCTGCGAACCCTTGAAGACCGACTTGGTGATCTCGTCACGGTCGATCGCCATCGAGATGGCCTTGCGCACGTCCGGGTTGCTGTAGTCCTTGTCGAACGTCGGGAACGCGAGGAACTGGAACGACGACATCGGGCTGGTCCTGTACCGGTCGCCCAGGTCGCTCGGCGCGGTGCTCAGGCTCTCGGTCGGGATCGTGGGCAGCACGTCCAGGTTGTCCGCCAGGACGTCCGCGTAGGCCGCGGTGAGCTGCTGGTAGATCCGGAACTCAACGTTCTTGACCTTGGGCTTCTCGCCCGGGTAGGCGTCGTAGCGCTCGACATCGATCTTGCTGTCGTGCTGCCAGGCGCCCTTCATCTTGAAGGGGCCCTGCCCGATCGGCGACTGCTCGTAGGAGTCCTTGAGCACGCCCGGCGCGGAGAACGCGGCGTCCGGCAGCGGGTAGAACGCGTTGTAGCCCAGCGTCGTCTTGAAGTCGATGTACGGCTCGGACAGCGTCGCGGTGAAGGTGAGGTCGTCGACCTTCTTCAGGCCGGACATCTCCTTGGCCTTCGGCGCCTTGCCCTGCAGGTCGGCGTAGCCAGCGATCTTCTCGAAGAAGTAGTTGCTGTCCTGGCCGTTCGGGGCGTACGCGCCGTAGTTCCACGCGTTGATGTAGTCCTCGGACGTGACCTTCTCACCGTTGTGGAAGGTGAAGCCGTCCTTGAGCTTGATCGTCCAGACCTTGTTGTCGGACGAGGTGATCGACTGCGCGGCGACCTCGTACGGCTTGTTCTGGGCGTCGTAGTCGACGAGCGGGCTGAACAGGCCGGCGAGCACCTGCGACCCGGACGTCTCGGTGGTGTTGGTGGGAACCAGGTGCTTCGGCTCGGCGATCTGGATGCTGACCGCCGAACTGTCGCTGCCGCCGGATCCACCGTCTCCGCCGCTGCCGCAGGCCGCGAGGCCCAGCGTCACCGCGAGCGGGAGGGCGGTCCAGGCGGCGAGTCTACGAACTCGCATTGAGCCTCCTCATCTCCTCACGCTGCGCAGTCAGGCCCGACGCTGGGTTACGCTGCGCAACAAGCGGTAACGGTAGGTCGGTGGCGGGCCTTCGGCAACGACACGGTTGCGGGTGGGTAACGGTCCGGGGCTGCCTCCCTTGTCGGGGGCGAGCAGATCTGCTAACCGAAACCGGGTTTATTGGCGATGGCCTGCGGATTTCCGATTCGTTGGCGAGTTGGTTGACCGCGTCTGGGTCGGGTCGACCGCTGCTGGGGCGAACGTCCGCTCTCCGTGGCCCCGGCCCAATCTGCCTGGTTCGACCGTAATCGAACCCACAAACAGTGACTGAGAGTGACTAGCGACACGTCACACACCGTCAATGCGGCGGCGGCCCGCCCAGCGCCGCCCGGCTATCCGGTGGCCGGCGCACTGCGGTGGCGGCGGACGGCCCGAGCGAGGTCGTCTGAACCGCGGGTGGTGGTCGTGAGACGATCTGGTCGTGACGGCGACGCTTCTGGACGGCAAGGCAACCGCAGCGGAAATCAAGGACGAGCTGCGCATCCGGGTGAAGGCACTCGCGGAACGCGGCATCATCCCCGGACTCGGCACGGTGCTGGTCGGGGCGGACCCGGGCAGCCAGGCGTACGTCAACGGCAAGCACCGCGACTGCGCCGAGGTGGGCATCGCCTCGATCCGCCGCGAACTGCCGGCCGACGCCACCCAGCAGCAGGTCGACGACGTGTTGGCCGAGTTGAACGCCGACCCGGCGTGCCACGGCTACATCGTCCAGCTGCCGCTGCCGGCCCACCTGGACACCCAGCGGGTGCTGGAGTTGATCGACCCGGACAAGGACGCCGACGGCCTGCACCCGGTCAACCTGGGCCGGCTCGTGCTCGGCTACGACGGTCCGCTGCCGTGCACCCCGCGCGGCATCGTCGAGCTGCTCCGCCGGCACGACGTTGCGCTGCGCGGCGCCACCGTCGCGGTCGTCGGTCGGGGTAACACCGTCGGCCGACCACTCGGCCTGCTGCTCACCAGGCGGAGCGAGAACGCCACGGTCACCCTCTGCCACACCGGCACCCTGGACATCGCCTCGCACACCCGTGCCGCCGACATCGTCATCGTCGCGGCCGGCGTACCCGGTCTGCTCACCGCCGACATGATCAAGCCAGGCGCGGTGGTGGTGGACGTCGGCATCACCCGGGTGATCGGGGCGGACGGCAAGGGCCGCTACACCGGCGACGTGGACCCGGAGGTGGCCGAGACGGCCGGCGCGCTGGTCCCCATGCCCGGCGGCGTGGGCCCGATGACCCGGGCCATGCTGCTCACCAATGTCGTGGAGCGCGCCGAGCGCGGCTGACCCGCACGTCGGGAGCGCCGAACCAGGACGGCGGTGACGTTCGCCCCATCCCGGCGATGGCCGCCGCCCCTGGCCCGATCGGTGCCAGGATGACTGATACGGTCCGGAAAACCGACTGGTATCAGGGAGTGGGACGACCATGGGTAAGAAGGTCACTGTCGTCGGGGCTGGCTTCTACGGCTCCACCACCGCACAGCGCCTGGCCGAGTACGACGTCTTCGACACCGTAGTGATCACCGACATCGTGGAGGGCAAGCCCGCGGGCCTCGCGCTCGACCTCAACCAGTCCCGGGCCATCGAGGGCTTCGAGACCAAGGTGGTCGGCGTGACGACCGGCCCCAACGGTGAGGGCTACGAGAGCATCGAGGGCTCCGACGTCGTCGTGATCACCGCTGGTCTGCCGCGGAAGCCCGGCATGAGCCGGATGGACCTGCTGGAGACCAACGCCAAGATCGTTCGTCAGGTCGCCGAGAACGTCGCCAAGTACGCCCCGAACGCCGTCGTCATCGTGGTCTCCAACCCGCTGGACGAGATGACCGCGCTGGCCCAGCTCGCCACCCAGTTCCCGAAGAACCGGGTGCTCGGCCAGGCCGGCATGCTCGACACCGCCCGGTTCAGCAACTTCGTCGCCGAGGCGCTGAACGTGCCGGTGGCCTCGGTACGCACGCTGACCCTCGGCTCGCACGGCGACACCATGGTCCCGGTGCCGTCGAAGAGCACCGTGAACGGCAAGCCGCTGCGTGACGCGATGCCGGCCGAGCAGATCGAGGAGCTGGTCGTCAAGACCCGCAACGGTGGCGCCGAGGTGGTCGCGCTGCTCAAGACCGGTTCGGCCTACTACGCCCCGTCCGCTGCCGCGGCCCGGATGGCGAAGGCCGTCGCGGAGGACTCCGGCGAGGTCATGCCGGTCTGCGCCTGGGTCGACGGCGAGTACGGCATCTCCGGTGTCTACCTGGGTGTCGAGGCCGAGATTGGCGCCGAGGGCGTCAAGCGGGTCGTCGAGACCGACCTGGACGCCGACGAGCGCGCCAGCCTGCTGGAGGCTGCCGAGGCCGTCCGCGCCAAGCAGGGCGACATCTCCAGCATGTAGTTCCCCCGAACCACCACACCAACGAAGGGCGCGCCGGCAAAGGCCGGCGCGCCCTTCGCCGTCCAGACCCGAGCCCCGCCATACCCCCGAGCCTGCCGCCCCCGCCGTGCTGCCCGGGCCGCCCCGCCGGCCTCCCAGTCGGTTGATCAAGAGGTTTGCGTCACGAATCGCGGTTGTGATGACGCAAACCTCTTGATCAACCAGGAGGGGTGGGTGGGCGGGTTGGGATGGGCGCAATTTCGGGGATGTTGCTGCCTCTGGGGCTCCGCAGGCAGTGTTTCGCCAAAATTGAGCGGATCTTGGGTCGAGATCGTGCTCGACCATGGTTGTAGTGGCCACCTCCGCGCTCGATGCCCCTATATCCAGGATCGAGCGCGATCTTGACCGTTCCACACGGGTGATCTACGCGGGCGGATGGGGAGTGAAGGGGGTGCCCAGGTGGGGGGTGGCCAGGATGGTGGGGGAGTGGGTGTGCAGGGCGGTCAGCCGGGAGGTGCGGGCTAGTTCCGGGTCCTCCTCGTGGGCGTACGCGAGGTCGGGGTCGACGAGCTGCACCATGTGCACCAGCAGGTCGCCGGTGAGCAGCATCCGTTCGTCGGCCGAGGTCAGGAGCACCGACTGGTGACCGGGAGTGTGGCCGGGGGTGGGCAGCAGACGTACCGCTGGGGTGAGGGCGCTCTCGCCGTCGACCACCCGGAGCTGGCCGGCGGCGCGCAACGGCGCGATGAGGCCGGCCGGCAGCCCGGGGTTGAGCGTCTCCGCCGCGTCGAGTTCGGCGCGCTGGATCAGGTAGCTCGCGTTCGGGAAGTACGGCCGCCCGGGCGTGCCGGTGACGGCCCAGCCGATGTGGTCGCTGTGCAGGTGGGTCAGCACGACCGTGTCGACGTCGGCCGGGTCGATGCCCGCGGCGGCCAGCTCGGCGGGCAACCGGCCGGGCACGGGCGCCCAGCTCGCGGCGGGTGCGTCGGCCGGGCCGATTCCGGCGTCGACCAGGGTGACCGGCCCGTCGCCGGTGCGGATCGCGAAGCTGCGGAACGGCAGCCACCACTGCCCGTCGGCGGTCACCGAGCCAGGGTCGCGCCGGTCGGCCTCCGCCCACTGTGCCGCCGTGGCCTGCGGAAACGCCTCGGCGCGGGGCTGGAAGAAGGCACCCTCACCATCGGTGAGTGCGGTGACCGTGATAGACCCGAGGGTGCGGTTCAGTGGCATCGGACGATGATTCCAGGGCATTCCTGTTCCGCGCAGCCCGGTTCCGCCGGCCGGTCGAGGCCGGCTGGGGGTTGCCGGCCCAATTGCAGTACGCTCGTACTGCTTGAGCACGTGTCCCCCGAGAGGAGCGCCGGCCGATGGCGAAGATCAAGGTAAACAACCCGGTCGTAGAACTCGACGGCGACGAGATGACCCGGATCATCTGGAAGCAGATCCGGGAGCAGCTGATCCTGCCCTACCTCGACGTCGACCTGCACTACTACGACCTGTCGATCCAGCACCGCGACGAGACCGACGACCAGGTCACGATCGACGCCGCCAACGCCATCAAGGAGCACGGCGTCGGCGTCAAGTGCGCGACCATCACCCCGGACGAGGCCCGGGTCGAGGAGTTCGGCCTGAAGAAGATGTGGCGGTCGCCCAACGGCACCATCCGCAACATCCTCGGCGGCGTCGTCTTCCGTGAGCCGATCATCATGTCCAACGTGCCGCGGCTGGTCCCCGGCTGGACCAAGCCGATCATCATCGGCCGGCACGCCCACGGTGACCAGTACAAGGCCACCGACTTCGTCGTCCCCGGCCCGGGCACGGTGACCATCACCTACACCCCGGCCGACGGCGGCGCGCCGATGGAGATGGAGGTCGCCAACTTCCCCGGCGGCGGCATCGCCATGGGCATGTACAACTACGACGAGTCGATCCGGGACTTCGCCCGGGCGTCGTTCCGGTACGGACTGGACCGTAACTACCCGGTTTACCTGTCCACCAAGAACACCATCCTCAAGGCGTACGACGGCCGGTTCAAGGACATCTTCGCCGAGGTGTTCGAGGCCGAGTTCAAGGCCGAGTTCGACGCCGCCGGCATCACCTACGAGCACCGGCTCATCGACGACATGGTCGCCGCCGCGCTCAAGTGGGAGGGCGGCTACGTCTGGGCCTGCAAGAACTACGACGGTGACGTGCAGTCCGACACCGTCGCGCAGGGCTTCGGGTCGCTGGGCCTGATGACGTCGGTCCTGCTCTCCCCGGACGGCCGGACCGTCGAGGCCGAGGCCGCGCACGGCACTGTCACCCGGCACTACCGGCAGTACCAGAAGGGCGAGAAGACCTCGACCAACCCGATCGCGTCGATCTACGCCTGGACCCGGGGCCTGGCCCACCGGGGCAAGCTGGACGGCACCCCGGCGGTCACCGAGTTCGCCAACACCCTGGAGCAGGTCATCGTCGACACCGTCGAGGGTGGCCAGATGACCAAGGACCTCGCGCTGCTCATCTCGCGCGACGCCCCGTGGCTGACCACCGATGAGTTCATGAACGCGCTCGACGAGAACCTGGCCCGCAAGATCGCCGCCTGATCAGGCGTACCGCGTCATCGGAGCCCGCCGGCACCCCGCCGGCGGGCTTCGGCGTGTCCGGCGTCGCCACGCCGGTCGGCGTCACTGCGGCCGGCGCGCCTCGTTGACCAGGATGGACGAGATGCCAGTCGAGTCCAGGAAGGTTGACCACGGTCGACCCGCGGCACCCGTGCGCCGATCAGCCAGCCTTCCCGGCTGTGCCGTGCACAGCCAGCCGTCCCTTCCCTGCGGGGGGCCCTGTCCCGGGCCCCCCGCGCCCTGTTTCCCGCCAAACTCAGGCCGCGCCGCGCCGCGCCGCGCCGCGCCGCGCCAAGCTCAGGCCCGCCGCCCGTCACTCTCTTGCGCTGCTCATGCCGCGCCGCGCCAAGCTCGGGCTCCGCACCCGGCCGGCAGCGGTGCTGCTCAGGCGGCGCGCAGCAGGTCGGCGGCGCGTTCCGGAGCGATGTCGTTGATGAAGACGCCCATCCCGGATTCGGAGCCCGCCAGGTACTTCAGCTTGTCCTTGGCCCGCCGGATGCTGAATAGCTGAAGGTGCAGGTGGCCCAGCTCGCGGTCGATCCGTACGGGCGCCTGGTGCCAGGCCGAGATGTACGGCATCGGCATGTCGAACAGGCCGTCGAAGCGGCGAAGCAGATCCAGGTAGAGCGGCCCGAAGGCGTCCCGCTCGCTGTCGCTGAGCGCCGGGATGTCCGGCACCACGCGGCGCGGCGCGACGTGTACCTCGAACGGCCAGCGCGCGGCCGCCGGGACGAACGCCGTCCAGTGTTCGTTCTCAACCACCACCCGGTCACCGGTGGCGCGCTCGGCGGCCAGCACGTCCGCGTACAGGTTGCCCCCGCCGGTCCGCTCGGCGTGCCGGCGTGCCGCGGCCAGCAGCGCGCGGGTGCGCGGCGTCACGAAGGGGTACGCGTAGATCTGCCCGTGCGGGTGGTGCAGCGTGACACCGATCTCGACGCCCCGGTTCTCGAAGCAGAAGATCTGCTCGACCCCGGGCAGCGCGCCGAGCACCTCGGTGCGGTCCGCGAGCGCGTCCAGCACGGTGCGGACCCGTCGCGGCGGCAGGCTGGCGAAGGAGGCGTTGTGGTCGGACGTGAAGCAGACCACCTCGCACCGGCCGAGGCCCGGCCGGACCGGTGTGAACGGGGTGATCTCGCCGGGCTCGTCGGCCACCCGACCGCTCAGCGACGGGAACCGGTTCTCGAAGACCACCACGTCGTAGTCGGGTGCGGGGATCTCGGTCAGCCGGTCGCCCTCGGACGGGTCGAGGGGGCACTCGTTCGCCGGCGGCAGGAAGGTGCGGGTCTGCCGGTGCACGGCGACCGCCACCCACTCGTCGGTCAGCGGGTCGTAGCGCAGCTGCGACGCCGGGGGAGGCGGCGGCAGGTCCCGGCGGTCCGGCTGGTCGCGGACCGCGTCGTCGCGCTCGTCGAAGTAGATCAGCTCCCGGCCGTCGGCCAGGTCGATCGCGGTGCGCTTCACGGCGCCGTCCCCTCAGTTGTCGGCGTGCGCGTCACGCGGCCCGCCCCCTGTTGCCTTAACCATGATCAGCTCGCCCACCTGTTCGCCGAGTACCCGTCGTGCGGGTGCAGGCAACCGGTCGTCGCTGACCAGTACGTGGGCGGCCGCCAACTCGACGATCGAGGAGATGCCCACCGTGCCCCACTTGGTGTGGTCGGCGAGCACCACCAGCTGGTCCGCGGCGGCCACGAGCGCCCGGTCGGTCTCCGCCTCCATCAGGTTCGGGGTGGTGAAGCCGGCCCGCTCGGTGATGCCGTGGACGCCCAGGAAGAGCAGATCCAGGTGCAGTGACCGGACGGCCCCGACCGCGAGCGGACCGACCAGCGCGTCCGACGGTGTGCGTACGCCACCGGTGAGCACCACCGTCTGGTCCGGGCGGCCGCCGGCGTGCATGATCTCGGCCACCGGCAGCGAGTTGGTCACCACGGTCAGCTCGGGCACGTCCACCAGTCGGCGGGCCAGCTCGGCCGTGGTGGTGCCGGCGGAGAGCGCGACCGCCGCTCCCGGCCGGACCAGCTGAGCCGCCCAGTCGGCGATGGCGGCCTTCTCCGGCAGTTGGCGGACCGACTTGGCGTGGAAGCCCGGCTCGTCGGTAGAACTCGGCCCGGTTGTGGTGGCACCACCGTGCACCTTGGCCAGCAGGCCGCGCTCGTGCAGCGCGTCCAGGTCACGCCGGATGGTCATGTCGGAGACGCCGAACTCGGTGGCCAGCTCGCTGACCCGGACGCCGCCGGTCGAGCGGACCCGCTCCAGGATGGCCGCCTGCCGCTGCTGAGCGAGCATCCGCCGTGCCTCCCCGGACGTCCACGTACCCTCACGCGGTCAAACGTGTTCCAACAAAGATGAACACTAGCGCGTAGCGGTCAGCGGTGGAAGGAACGGGTACGGCGACGCCTCAGGCGGTGGCGATCTTCAGCTCCACCCAGCCGGTCTCGGTCAGGTGGTGCAGCACGGCCTGCACCGCGTCCGCCACGCTCAGGTCGGTGGTGTCGAGCACCAGATCGGCGTCGGTCGGCTCCTCGTACGGGTCGTCGATACCGGTCATCCCGGTGAGCAGGCCGGCCCGCGCCCGCGCGTACAGGCCCTTGCGGTCCCGCCGCTCGCACACCTCCAACGGGGTGGCCACGTGCACCAGCACGAAACCCGCCCCGGCGGCCAGGGCCATCTCCCGGGCCGTGGCGCGGGCCGCCGCGTACGGGGCGATCGGGCAGCAGACGCTCACCCCACGGTGCCGGGCGATCTCGGCGGCCACCCAGCCGATCCGCCGGACGTTGAGATCCCGGTCGGCCTTGCTGAAGCTCAAGCCGGCAGAGAGCTCCCGGCGCACCACGTCCCCGTCGAGCAGCGTCACCGTGCGGTCGCCGCTCTCCCGCAACGCGTCCGCCAGCCCCCGGGCGATGGTCGACTTGCCGGAACCGGAGAGGCCGGTCATGAAGACCACCAGCCCCCGCTGCCGACGCGGCGGCCGAGCCCGGGCCAACTCCCGCGCCACGGCGGGCGGGGTGTGCCACTCCGGTAGCGGGAAGCCCCGGTCGAGAAGGTCCTCGATCTCCGGCTGGGTCAGCGCGAGCCGGCGGTTGCGCGGTGGGATGTCCTCCCGCCAACGCCACTGCCCGTCCCGGTTGTCGTAGGCGAGTTCGCGCGGCACCAGCACCCGCAGCCCGGCGCCGGAGAGCATCTCCCCGGTGGAGAGCAGGTGGGTGACCCCGTACGCGGCGGAGACCCGGGCGCGCAGCAACGCGTCACTGATCTCCTCGCGCCGGTGCGACAGCGGCACCGCGACCAGGGTGGCCGGCGGCATCCGATCCCGGGCGGCGAAGATGGTACGGACCAGCGCCTCCGGCGGGAGCCCGTCGGCGCCACCCTCACCGACCGGGATCATCACGAGCAGATGAGCGGCCAGGGTGCGGGCGGCATGGGCGATCTGGGCGAGCTGTGGACGGTGCAGCGGCCGATCGGCGATCACGCCGAGCACCCGGCCCGGGGGCAGCAGCGCGCGGACCTCCTCCGGGTTGCGGCGCAGTCGCTGGAACGGACCGTGCCCACCGTCGCCCAGTCGCCGGACCTGACCGCCCACGCCCGCCACGCCCTCGCGCACCGGCCAGACGTCGGCCACGTCGAGGGCGGCCGCCGGGGCGCCCTCCCCGTCGGTCAACACGAGTGCCCGGCGGGCCGGGTCACGCGGATCGAAGCTCTGCGCCAGCGCGGCCGGCACCTGGAGAACGACCGCGACCTGCCACGGTGTGCCGTCGGCCAGCCGGCCGCGTCGGCTGACCGAGACCAGGTCGGCGCGGGTCATGAAGCCAGTCAGAGGGGCGTACGCGCCGGTCAGCAGCAGCTCCAGATCCGCGAGCTCACCGGGACGCGGCGTGTACGCCGGTGCGTCCCGCAGCACCTCGTCGGGCAGCACCCAGCCGTTGCTCATCCACACCCCCCACTCGCTGACCGGCACACAGTTTCGCAGCCGACCGCCGATCGGTCGAGGGCGCCACTCCAAGACCCGCGCGGGCGGATCAGCGCTTGATCCGCCGGCCTACCGCCGACCGCACCCGGTTCCACACCTTCCGCTCGTCGCGGATCCGAGGTCGCGAGCCGTCGGCCCGGCAGATGAACACCAGCGGCAGTCGCGCGTCCTCGGTCCAGCCCACATTGGTGATCCGGGCCTTGAGCAGCCAGCTGCCCCGGGTCCGGCCGCCGTTGAGGGCGGCGAAGTCGATCGTGGCGGTGGCCCGGTGCACCAGGTGGACGGTGTCCGCTCCGGTCGTACCGGTGACCCGCTCGGTCTGGAAGGTATTCGGAAGAAAGATTTCGTCGCCGGTCTCCCGGTGGCGGGCCACCAGGTCCAGGCGGGCCTTGCGCACCTGCGCGGTGGCGTCGAGCACCTCGGGGGCGATCTCCTCCATCGGCAGCACCAGCACGTCGCGGCCATCGTCGGCGCGGAAGCCGATCGGTTGGTCGGCGGAGCGCAACTCGGCGGCGACGGTCACCGTGACGGCGTGGTCGGCGTGCCGAAGTTCGGCGATCGTGCCGTGCGCGGCGATGCCCGCCTCCCAGCGGGCGAGCCGGCGCAGGTCCGCGACGCGGCCCCGCTCCGCCAGGTACGCCACGGCTCGGAGCAGGGGCGGCAGCCCGGCGGCGACGCCAGGGGCGAAGCGGTCCTGGATGATCTTCTGGGTCTCCAGCGCGACTTGGTCCAGCCATGCCTCGGGGGCGTCCAGCAGCCGCTTGCCGCGCAGTCGGCTGAGCATCTCGTTGCGCAGCCAGCGCCGGTGTAGCCGGTCCCGCAGCGGACCCGGCTCGGTGTTGGCGTCCACGACGTCCAGCGCCTCCCGCACGCTGGCGAAGTAGCTCGACGGGTCCAGCTGACCGGCGGTGACGTTACGCGCGTCGCCCCGCTGCACGTGGTGGTAGCAGGTGTAGTCGGACAGCACGGAGGTGCGCCGGGACAGGAAGTAGGCCCGGACGACCAGCGAGTGGTCCTCCAGCCGACGCTTGCCACCCTCCGGGAACCGTAGACCGTGCTCGTTGAGGAACGACCGCCGGAACAGCTTGTGGCAGGTCAGGCTGTCGATCAGGGGGGAGTTGCCCAGGGTGGCGTCGAAGCGGTTCTTCCGGAACAGCTCGCGCGGCACCGGACGTCCGTACCCGGCCATCTTCCCGACCACGATGTCGGCGTCGTTCGCCGTCGCGCAGGCGTAGAGCCGCTCCAGCGCCTCGTTGGCGAACCAGTCGTCGTCGTCGGCGAAGAACACGTACTCGCCGCGAGCCTGCTCGATGCCGAGGTTGCGCGGACGAGACGGCCAGCCGGAGTTCTCGATGTGCAGCACCCGGAGGTGTGGGTGCTCAGCGGCCAACCGGTCCAGTCGCTCGGCCGTGTCGTCGGTCGAGCCGTCGTCGACGAAGATCGCTTCGAACTCGTCCGCGGGCAGTGACTGCCGCAGCAGCGAGGCGACGAGCTTCTCGATGTGCGGGCCGCAGTTGTACGCCGGCACCACGACGCTCACCTTGGGGACGCCCACCTTGGCTATCAGGATCCCTCCCACGTCGTCGGTCGATCACCGGGCCGGTCGATGGCTAGTGAACGGGAGGTGAATGGTGTCACCTCGGATCTGTCTTTCCCGAGGCGGGGTCGGCTCGAACGCGGGACCGGCGGAAACGTCGCGAGGGCCCCGGTGGGGACCTTAGGGGTCCGGCTCGGAAAGGATCAGGGGAGCGCCGGGGGCGTGCCGGTGTCCACGCTGGGCATCGACTCCCTACGCTGGGCGCGTGACACTGATCGCGACCCAGTCGCTCACCAAGACGTACGGAGGTCGGGTCACCGCGCTGGCCGACCTCACCGTCGCCGTCGAGCCCGGGATCATCGGCCTGGTGGGCGCGAACGGCGCCGGAAAATCCACTTTGATCAAGATCCTGCTCGGCCTGATCGCACCAACCAGCGGTCAGGTCTCGGTGCTCGGCATCGACCCGACCGCCGACCCGGCGGCCGTCCGCAACCGCGTCGGCTACATGCCGGAGCACGACTGCCTCCCACCGGACCTGTCCGCCTCCGAGCTGGTCACCCACCTCGGCCGGATGAGCGGCCTGCCCCGCACCGCGGCTCGCGAGCGGGCCTCGGAGGCGCTGCGGCACGTGGGGCTCTACGAGGAGCGCTATCGCCCGGTCGGTGGCTACTCGACCGGCATGAAGCAGCGCGTCAAGCTGGCCCAGGCGCTGGTGCACGACCCCGACCTGCTGTTGCTGGACGAGCCGACCAACGGCCTGGACCCGGCCGGCCGAGACGCCATGCTGGCCCTGGTGCACCGGATCGGCACCGAGTTCGGCATCTCCGTGCTGGTCTGCTCGCACCTGCTCGGCGAGGTGGAGCGGATCTGCGACACGCTGATCGCCATCGACGGCGGCCGGTTGCTGCGCGCCGACAACATCTCCGCGATGACCTCGGCCACCGACGTGCTCGCCGTGGAGGTCAGCGAGGGCACCGAGGAGCTCGCCGCCCGACTCGCCGAGCTGGAACTGCCGGTCGCCCGGGACGGGCGACTGCTCCTCGTGCCGCTCGCCGACGACGGCACCTACGACCTGATCCTCGGTGCGGTCGCCGAACTGGACCTGCCACTGCACCGACTGGACCAGCGCCGGCACCGGGTGGCCGAACTCTTCGCCACGAGGGAGCTCACTCATGCCTGAGTCGACCAGCGCCGCCGTGCGCTCCACGCCGACCGGCGTCATCCACGACATCGGCTACCAACGCTACGAGGGTCCGCGGCTGGGTCGCCGACAGGTCTTCGGCGCGCTCTACCTGCACGGGCTGCGCACCGCGTTCGGGTTCGGGCGCAGCGCCAAGGCCAAGATCTTCCCCTGGCTGGTGGTCGGCATCGTCTCCCTGGTCGCGGTGGCCCTGGCCGCGGTACGCAGCCAGATCGGCGAGCCGGTCGCCACGTACGCCCAGTTCGCCGACGCGATGAGCTGGCTGGTCATCTTCTTCGTCGCGGTCGTCGCTCCGGAGCTGGTCTCCCGGGACCTGCGCAGCGGTGTGCTGCCGCTGTACTTCTCCCGGCCGCTGCCGCGCTCCGACTACGCGGTGGCCAAGCTGCTGGCGCTGGTCACCGCGCTCTGGCTGCTGCTCGGCGGGCCGCAGCTGTTGATGTTCCTGGGCGCCGCGTTCACCACCAAGCAGGGCATGCGCGGGGTGTGGAACGAGCTGCTCGACCTGCTGCCCGGGCTGCTCTACGCCGGGCTGTGGGCGGTGGTCTTCGCCTCGATCGGCCTGCTGGTCGCGTCGCTGACCGGCAAGCGCGCCTTCGCCGCCGGCGGCGTGGTCGCTGTCTTCCTGATGACCACCCCGATCGTGGGCGTGCTGAGCATCCTGCCGTCGCGCGCCGCCAACGAGCTGGCCGGGCTCGCCTCGCCCTCCACGCTGGTGCAGGGGGTGGGCATCTGGTCGCTGGGTGACCTGCTGGTCGAGGGCGATCCGGGCGAGATGATGATCGGCGGGTTCGGCCCGGTCTACGCCCTGGCCGCGGTGCTGTTGGTCGCCGGCGCGACCGCCCTCCTGCTGGCTCGCTACCGGAAGGTCGCCTCCTGATGAGCACGCTGAGCCTGGCCGGGGTGTCCCGGTGGTACGGCAACGTGGTCGCGGTCAACGACATCAGCATGGCCCTGGGGCCGGGCGTGACCGGGCTGCTCGGCCCGAACGGCGCCGGCAAGACCACGCTGCTGCACATGATGGCCGGGTTCCTCGCCCCGTCGCGCGGCACTGTCACCCTCGACGACGAGCCGACCTGGCGAAACCCCGACGTCTACCGGCGGCTGGGGCTGGTCAGTGAACGGGAGGCGGTGCAGGGTTTCCTCACCGCGTACGAGTTCGTGCTGGCCAGCGCGAAGCTGCACCGGCTGCCCGACCCGGCGGCCGCGGCCCGACGGGCGATCGACCTGGTGGAGCTGGAGTCGGCGCAGGACCGCCGGATCGGCACGTACTCCAAGGGCATGCGTCAGCGCGCCCGGGTCGCCGCCGCGTTGGTGCACGACCCGCAGGTACTGCTGCTCGACGAGCCGTTCAACGGCATGGACCCCCGCCAGCGGCTGCACATGATGCAGCTGCTGCACACCCTGGGTGACGCCGGCCGGACGATCCTGTTCAGCTCGCACATCCTGGAGGAGGTCGAGCAGGTCTCCGGGACGGTGCAGGTGATGGTGGCCGGCCGGTTGGCCGCCTCCGGCGACTTCCGGACCATCCGCCGGTTGATGACCAACCGTCCGCACGTCTTCGCCGTGCGCTCCACCGACGACCGTGCGTTGGCCGTCGCGCTGATCGCCGAGGCGTCGGTGAGTGGGGTCGAGTTGGACCCGACCGGCTTGACCGTGCGGGCCGGCGACTACGGCGCGTTCACCCGGGCGCTACCCCGGATCGCACTGAACAAAGGCATCCGGGTGCGCCAGCTGGTGCCGTCCGACGAGTCTCTGGAGAGCGTCTTCTCCTACCTGGTGGAGGCCTGACATGTCGACCATTACCTGGATCACCGCGCGCGGGCTGTTCGGCCGGCGTCGGTTCCTGCTGCTGCTTCCGTTGCCGTTGGTGCTGCTCGGGCTGGCCGTGCTCTGCCGGTCGCTGGGGGTGGACCCGGGCGAGTGGGGGCCGCCGGTGCTGGTCGGCCTCGGGCTGGCCGTGGTGCTGCCGGTGGTTGCGCTGATCATCGGTACGGGCGTGCTGGGCGCCGAGATCGACGACGGCACGGTGGTGCACATCCTGACCAAGCCGCTGCCGCGCTGGCAGATCGTGCTGCCGAAGCTCGCGGTGGCCGCCGGGGTCACCGCGGTCACCGTGGCGGTGCCGCTCTACGTCGCGGGCGTGCTCGCCGACTCGGTACGCCTCGGCCTGGCGCTGGCGGCCGCGGCGGCGCTCGGCGCGCTGGCGTACTCGGCGTTGTTCCTCGCGCTCAGCCTGGTCACCAGGCGGCCGGTGCTGCTCGGCCTGGTCTACGTGCTGATCTGGGAGGGGCTGCTGGGCAACTTCGTCAGCGGCACCAAGGTGCTCTCCATCCAGCAGTACGTGATCGCCCTCGCCGACCGGATCGCCCCCACCGGGTTGCTGGAGACCAGCGTGTCGGTGCCGGTGGCGTCGGTGATGACCGCGCTGGTCAGCGTCGGCTTCACCGTGCTCGCCATCGACCGCCTGCGCTCGTTCAGCGTGGCTGGCGAGACGAGCTGACAGCGATGCCAGCCGCTGTTCCGGCCAGCCCCCGCGCGGCGGTAGGGCTGGCCGGATGGACCGGTCGGGCCAGGTCAGGCCAGGCTGAAGGGCGTGAGCGTCGAAGCGGAGCGGACGTCGTTGGCTGAGCCATACTCCCGAAGCAGCCGGCCGTGGCTGACCAGCCTGGCCGTCGCCGGGCTGGCCTGCGCCACGGTCGCCACGGCGGCTCAGGGCAGCGGCCAGTTCCACTGGTGGGCGGTGTTCATCCTGATCCCGGCCGCGTTGATCGCGGCCAGCGGCGGGCCGTTGCTGGCCCGCGGCGGTGGTCGGGCGTTCGCCGGGTACATGCTCGCCTGCGTCGGAACGATGGTCTTCGCGGTGGGCGCGCTGCTGATGTTCGGCGTGATGGGGCGGGGTTGGCCGCTCATGGTGGTGCTGCCCTGCCTGGCGGTCGCCGGCACCTACGGCTGGCGGGCGGCCCACCCGCTGGCCCGCGGCCTGCACCGGGCGGTGGCCCTGCTCGCGCTGACCGGGGCGCTGCTCGGCCTGACCCTGCAACTGATCCGGGTGGAGCTGATCCACCTGGAGACCGGTTGGTGGGGCGCCTTCCTGATGCTGGCCGGGGCCATCGTGCTGGGCAACGCGGGGGAGCTGACCCGGCACCGGATGCCGTACCGCCTCCAGGCGATCACCCTGCTGGTGGGGCCCTCCGTGATCGCGTTCCTGCTCGGGCTGCGCTTCCTGCGCGGTTGGTGACCCGCCGACCCGCCGCCACCCGACCGGGCGGCGGCGGGCACCGGTCAGAAGGCGCAGGCGATGACCAGCTCCGGGGTACGGTCCGGGAGCAGGTCGAGTTTGCCGATCCGGCCCGCCGCCCGTAGGTCGTCGGCGACCAGCGTGAGCTGCTCCAGCAGCGCCGCCGGGCCGAGCGCCTCCGCCAAGGGCACCTCCGCCTTCATCGACAGCTTCCGCTCCGACTTGGCCCGTCGCACCTGGCTCAACGCGTCACCGGCGAGCCGCAGCAGCGCCGGCTCGCCCGACCCCTCGATCGTCCGGGCCACCTCGTAGGTGGTGGGCCACGGCGCCTGGTGCACCGAACCGTACCGCCACCACGACCAGACCTCCTCGGTCACGTACGGCAGCACCGGGGCGAACAACCGCAGCTGCACCGAGAGCGCCGAGGCCAGTGCCGCCCGTGCGGAGTCGGCCGCCGCGCCGGTGCCGTACGCGCGCTCCTTGACCAGCTCGATGTAGTCGTCGCAGAACCGCCAGAAGAACGCCTCGGTCACCTGCAACGCCGCCGTGTGGTCGTACGAGTCGAAGGCGGTGCTCGCGGCGGTGACCACGGTGGCCAGCTCGGCGAGCATGGCCCGGTCCAGTGGCGTGGTCGCCGGGGCGCGCAGCGCGTCCGCCGCGCCCAGCCCGAGCGCGAACTTGGACGCGTTGAGCAGTTTGGTGGCCAGTCGCCGGCCGACCTTGATCTGAGCCGGGTCGAAGGCCAAATCCATGCCGGGCTTGCCGCTGGCCGCCCAGTAGCGCACCGCGTCCGAGCCGTGCTGCTCCAACAGGGCCAGCGGGGTGACCACGTTCCCCTTGGACTTGGCCATCTTCTTGTGGTCGGGGTCGAGGATCCAGCCCGAGAGCACGGTGTCCCGCCAGGGCAGCACCCCGTGCTCGAAGTGCGAACGGACCACACTGTCGAAGAGCCAGGTCCGGATGATCTCCTGCCCCTGCGGGCGGAGGTCCATCGGGAAGACCTGGGCGAACAGGTCCGGGTCGGTCTCCCAGCCACCGACGATCTGCGGGGTCAGCGAGGACGTGGCCCAGGTGTCCAGCACGTCCGGGTCGCCGATGAAGCCGCCCGGCTGGCCGCGCTGCGACTCGTCGTACCCGGGCGCCGGATCGCTGGATGGATCGACCGGCAGCGCGGACTCGTCCGGCGTGAGAGGGTGGGACCAGTCCGGCTCGCCAGTGTCGTCGAGCCGGTACCACACCGGCACCGGCACCCCGAAGAAGCGTTGGCGGCTGACCAGCCAGTCCCCGTTCAGGCCGCCCACCCAGTTGTCGTAGCGGTGTTTCATGTGCGCTGGCACCCAGTGCAACTGCTCGCCCCGGCCCAGCAGTGTGGCGCGCAGCGCCTCGTCACGGCCGCCGTTGCGCAGATACCACTGTCGGGTCGAGACGATCTCCAGTGGCCGGTCGCCGCGTTCGTAGAACTTGACCGGGTGGGTGATCGGGCGCGGCTCGCCGATCAGGTCACCGGCGTCGGCCAGCATCCCGACGATCTCCCGGCGGGCGCCGTTGACGGTCTGCCCGGCCAGCGCCGCGTACGGCTGCGCGGGCACCCCGTGCGGCGGCTCGGGAAGCAGCCGACCGTCCCGGCCGATCACCACCCGGGTGTCCAGCCCCAGCTCACGCCACCAGGTCACGTCGGTCAGGTCACCGAACGTGCAGACCATCGCGACACCGGTGCCCTTGCCGGGTTCGGCGAGCGGGTGGGCGTACACCGGCACCTCGACGTCGAACAGCGGGCTGCGCACCGTGCCGCTCACCAGGTCGGCGTACCGCTCGTCGTCGGGGTGACAGACCAGTGCCACACAGGCCGGTAACAGCTCGGGCCGGGTGGTGTCGATGAGCACCTCACGCCCGTCGGCCGCGATGAAGCGCAACCGGTGGTAGGCGCCGGGGCGCTCCCGGTCCTCCAACTCCGCCTGGGCGACCGCGGTGGCGAAGCCGACGTCCCAGAGGGTCGGCGCCTCCGACTGGTACGCCTCGCCGCGGCGCAGGTTGCGGACGAATGCCCGTTGGCTGGTGGTCCGGGCCATCCGGCCGATCGTCGTGTACGTCAGGGACCAGTCCACCGAGAGCCCGAGCCGCCGCCACAGCGCCTCGAATGCCTGCTCGTCGGTGACCGTCAGCCGTTCGCACAGCTCGATGAAGTTGCGCCGGGAGATCGGGGTGGGATCGCGGCGGGCCGCGTCGTCGACCGGAGCCGCCGGTGGCCGCCACACCGGGTCGTATGGCAGCGCCGGATCACAGCGCACCCCGTACACGTTCTGCGCCCGGCGTTCGGTGGGCAGGCCGTTGTCGTCCCAGCCCATCGGGTAGAAGACCGCCTTGCCGCGCATCCGCTGGTACCGCGCGGTGGTGTCGGTGTGCGTGTACGAGAACACGTGCCCCATGTGCAGTTCGCCGGATACGGTCGGCGGCGGGGTGTCGATCGAGAACACGTCGCTCCTGCGACCATTCTGGCTCGGCGCGTCTGACGCCGCGCCGCGACCCGGAACGGTCGTCTTCGAGCGGTCGAACGCGTACGTGCCTTCCTCCTGCCAGCGGCGTGCCCAGCTCTCCTCGAGCCCGTCCAGGGTGGGACGCTCGGGAACGCCGGCGCGGGCCGTCCTCGCCGTATCGGTCATCCTGCGATCGTAGGCACCTGCCGGTTGCGGGGCGACGTAGTTGCGGTCGAACACACCGGCCGGTGGGGATCGGCCACGACCGGGGAGGCCCTGTTAGATCAACGAGTCGCGCCACTGGCGGTGCAGGGCGGCGTACCGGCCGTCGGCCTCGGCCAGCACGGCGGGTGGGCCGTCCTCGACGACCTTTCCGCCGTCGAGTACGAGCACCCGGTCGGCGGTCTCCACGGTGGAGAGTCGATGGGCGATCACCAGTGCGGTGCGGTCGCGCAGGATGGTGCCGAGGGCCCGTTGCACGAGACGTTCGGTCGGCACGTCCAGCGACGACGTCGCCTCGTCCAGGATGAGCACGGTCGGGTCGGCCAGGAACGCGCGGGCGAACGCGACCAGCTGCCGCTGCCCGGCGGAGAGTCGGCCGCCGCGTCGGTGCACCTGAGTGGCGTACCCCTCGGGTAGTGCGGCGATGAAGTCGTGCGCGCCGATCGCCCGCGCGGCGGCCTGGACGGCGGCGTCGTCGGCCCCCGGGCAACCGAATCGGATGTTCTCCGCGACGGTCCCGCTGAACAGGTGGTTCTCCTGGGTCACCAGCACCACCGCGCGGCGCAGGTCGGCGTCGCGCACGTCGCGCAGGTCGACCCCGTCCAAGCGGACCGTGCCGGTGTCGGGGTCGTGGAACCGGGCGACCAGTTTGGCGATTGTCGACTTGCCCGCCCCGGTGGGCCCGATCAGCGCCACGGTCTGCCCGGCCGGCACGGTCAACTCCAGTCCGCGGAGAATTGGGGTGTCGGCCCGGTAGCCGAAGCTGACCGTCCGGAAGATCAATTCACCACGGCCGGGTCCGGTCGGCAGCGGTGTGGGCCGGAGCGGTTCGGCGACGGCCGGTCGTTCGTCGAGCACCCCGGCCAACTTCTCCAGGGCGGCGGTGGCCGACTGCAACGAGTTGTAGAACTGGCTCAGCTCCTGCATCGGCTCGAAGAAGCGGCGCAGGTAGAGCAGGAAGGCGGCGAGCACGCCGATCTCGGTTTGCCCGCCGAGCACCCGCCAACCGCCGTAGCAGAGCACCACCGCCACGGTCACGTTGCCGATCAGCTTGATCGCGGGCGAGTAGGTGGCGATCAGCCGGAACGCGTGCAGGCTGGTTCGTCGGTAGTCGTCGCCGAGCGCCACGAAGATCCGTTGGTTGCGGGGCTCCCGGCGGAACGCCTGCACCGCCCGGATGCCCCGCATCGACTCGACGAAGTGCACGATGACCAGCGCGACCGCGTCCCGGGTCCGTCGGTATGCGCTGGCCGACGACCGGGCGAACCAGCGGGAGAGCCAGAACAGGAACGGGAAGGCGAACAGCGTCACGGCCGCCAGCGGCAGGTCCAGCCAGAGCAGGATGGCGGCCACCGACAGGATCGACAGCCCGGCCAGCACCAGGCTGTCGATCCCACCGTCGACCAGCTCGGCGATCGAGTCCAGGTCGCTGGTGAGTCGGGAGACCATCCGGCCGGACGTGTACCGCTCGTGGAAGCCCACCGACAGCCGCAGGAAGTGCCCGAACACCCGCTGTCGCAGGTCGAGCAGGACGGCCTGGCCGATCCGGGCGGAGAGGGTGAGGAAGCCACGGCGGGCCGCGTACTCGGTCACCGAGGCCACCGCGAACGCGCCGGCGACGGTGATCAGCGGGCCGGCGTCGCCGGCGCGCAACGGCGGGATGGCCCGGTCGATACCGATCATGACCAGGTACGGGCCGGCCATCGCGGCGGCGTTCTGGGCCAGCAGCAGGCCGACCGCCGCGGTGAGTCGCCTCCGGTGTGGCCGGAGCAGGCCGCGCAGCAGGGTGCGGCTGAGCCGGCGCAGCCGGGCCACCGCCTCGGGGCTGGCGTCCTCGGCTCGACTGCGGTCGGCCTCCGGGTCGGTGGCGGTTCCGCGCCAGCGGGTGAGCTCGGGCTCCTCCTCGGGAGGTGGGTCGGCCTGCTCCGGCACGCTCACGAACGCACCAGCCCCCACCCGTCCGAAGGGGACGGGCTCGGCCCACTGGCTCCGGTCGGTGGCGGATGCCCGGCGGGCGGCTCGGCGGCGAGCAGCGCCCGGTACGCCGGGACGGTGGCCAGTAGGTCGGAGTGCCGCCCGGTCGCGGTGATTCGCCCGTCCTCCAGCAGGGCGACCCGGTCGGCCAGCGCGATGGTCGACGGCCGGTGCACCACCAGCAGCGCGGTGCTGTCGCGCAGGACCCGCCGCAGCGCCGCTTCGACCAGGGCCTCGGTGTGCACGTCGAGAGCGGAAAGCGGGTCGTCCAGCACCAGCACCGCCGGTCGGCCGAGCACGGCGCGGGCCAACGCGAGCCGTTGCCGTTGCCCGCCGGAGAGGGACAATCCCTGCTCGCCCACCCGGGTGGCCAAACCCCAGGGCAGGTCGTACGCGAAGTCGGCCTGGGTCAGCGCGAGAGCCGCGCGGATCTCGTCGTCACCGGCGTCCGGGCGACCCAGGGTGAGGTTCTCCCGCACCGACATGGAGAAGAGCGTCGGCTCCTCGAACGCGACCCCGACCAGCCGGCGCAGCGAGGCCAGCCGCAGCTCGCGCAGGTCGTGCCCGTCCAGGGTGACCCGGCCGGCGGTCACCTCGTGCAGCCGGGGCACCAGGGAGAGCAGCGTGCTCTTGCCGGAGCCGGTGGCGCCGACCAGGGCCAGCGTCTCGCCCGGTTCGAGGGTCAGGTCGATCTCGTGCAACACCGCTGTGGTGGTGCCCGGGTAGCTGAACGCGACCCGCTCGAAGCGCAGCCGACCGTGCACCGCGTCGCGGGGCAGCGCGACCGCGCCGGGGGAGTCCACGATCTGCGGTGGAGTGTCCAGTACCTCCTGGATCCGGTCGGCGGCGGTGGCCGCCTCCTGACCGTTGGCGATGATCCAACCCAGCGACTGTACCGGCCAGATGAGCATCAGTTGCAGGCTGACGAACGCGACCAGTTCGCCGATGGTGAGCGTGCCCTGCGCGGCGGCGGCCGCCCCCGCCACCAGTACCACGCCCAGGGTCACGTTGGGCACCAGGTCGAGCAGCGCCGAGGTGTTGGCCAGCAGCCGCCCCTTGCCGACGCCCGTGTCGTGCAGCCGTCGGGCCGCACCGGCGAAGCGGGCGGCCAGTTCGGGCCCCCGCCCGTACGCCTTCATGGTGCGCAGGCCCTGCGCGGTCTCCTCGACGAGCGTCGCCACGTCGCCCTGCTGATCCTGCATCCGGCGGGACGCGGCGTGGTAGTGCCGCCCGAACCGCCGACTGATCAGCAGCAGCGGCACCGCGCTGGCCGCGACCAGCACCCCGAGCGCCGGATGCAGCCTGATCAACAGCACCACCACGACCACGTACGTGGTCAGGTTGAGCACCAGGAAGAACACGCCGAAGGAGAGGAACCGGCGGATCACCGACAGGTCGCTGGTGATCCGGGAGAGCAACTGGCCGGACTGCCAGCGGTCGTGAAAGCTGGTCGGCAGCCGTTGCAGGTGGGCGTAGACGTCGGCGCGCAGCGCCGCCTCCATGCCCACCGCCGAGGACGACTGCACCCACCGGCGGATGAAGATGAGCACCGCCTCGACGACGCCGAGCAGCAGCGCCAGGCCGCCGAGCTGGAGCAGCCCGACCGATTCGTGTCGGGCCACCGGCCCGTCCACGACCCGCTGCACGACCAGCGGTACGGCGATCCCCGCCGCGGTGCCGGCGAGCCCCGCGACGAGCAGCCAGGCGAACTCGGCGGCGTACGGGCGCAGGTAGGGGCGTAGCCGCCAGAGGTTGTGCACGGGGTGGGTGCCCGCGGCGGCCCGGGCGGCCGGGTCGCCGTCGCTCTCCACAGGCACTACCAGACGGTAGCGTCTAACAGGTGTCGATGCCTCTGTCAGCTTGCTGTCAAGCGTCGCTCATGACCGAGAAGCCACTTCTTCACGTCCAGCCCCCACCGGTAGCCGCCGAGCGTGCCGTCGGTGCGGAGAACCCGGTGACACGGTACGAAGAGGGCTGCCGCGTTCCGGGCGCAGGCGGCCGCGGCCGCCCGCACCGCCGGTGGACGACCGGCCAGCGCGGCGTACCGGGTGTAGGTGACCGGGGTGCCCGGCGGCACCTCGCGCAGCACCTGCCAGGCGTGCGCCATGAACTCTCCCCCGGTGTGTTGCCGGACCGGCACCGCGTCGATGGCGGCGAGGTCACCGTCCAGGTAGGAGCGGACCGCCGCGCTGACCGGGCCGAGGTCGGCCCGCTCCCGCAGCGGTGCCCGAAGGGCCGGGTGGACCAGGGGCAGCAACGCCGCCGGGTCCGGGGTGAAGCCCGCTGCCCGTACGTCACCGTCGGGGCCGGCGAGGATGCTCAGTGGGCCGGCCGGTGTGCTCAGTACGGTGCTGTCGATGCTCATGCCGCTCTCCAGAGTCTGATCGTGGCGTAGGACCGCCAGGGACGCCAACGCTCGGCGTACCCGTCGAGGGTTTTTTGGGTGTCGGGCAGCCCGAGCGCGGCGGCGCCGCGTCGGACCGCGAGGTCGGAGCTGAGCAGGACGTCCGGGTCGCCGAAGGCGCGCATGGCGAGGTAGTTGGCGGTCCACGGGCCGATGCCGGGCAGCGCGAGCAGTCGCCGAACGGCCTCTCCCCGGTCCACCCCCGGCGCAAGGTCGACGGATCCGTCCACCACCGCCCGAGCCAACCCCCGCAAAGCCTCCCGCCGCCCAGCGGGCATCCCAAACCCCGAATCCGGCAGGGCCAAGAGCTCCTCCGCGCTCAGGAACCCCCGCAGCTCGCGACCTGGGGTTCGATCTCCGCCGATCTCGTCAACCTCATGATCGACCCGGTGGGAGAGGAGGCGGGTGAGGGTTGTTCTCGCGGAGGTGACCGAGATTTGTTGGCCGATGACGGCGCGGACGGCCAGTTCGAAGGCGTCGACCGACCGGGGGACGCGGATGCCGGGCTCGGCGGCGATCGCCGGGGCCAGCGCCGGGTCGGCGGCCAACGTGGCGTCGATGGCCGCCGGGTCCGCGTCCAGGTCCAGCAACCGGCGGCAGCGGGCCACCACCGGGGCCAGGTCGCGCAGGTCGGCGAGCCGCAACGTCGCCGCCACGTGCCCGTCCGCGGGCGTCAGCGCCACCTGACCGGTGCCGTGCGGCAACCGCAGACCCCGGTGGTACGTCCCGTCGCGGACCTCCTCCACGCCGGGCAACGCCCGCACCGCGAGGAAGTCCAGCAGCGCCCGGGCGTGCAGCGGCGGGCGGTACGCCAGCCGGAGCGCGATGGTCCCCGCCCCGGCCGGCGCCCGCTGGCGGCCACGAGCCGCGCGCAGCTCCGACGGGGCGCTCGCGTACACCTCGCGAAGCGTGTCGTTGAACTGCCGCACGCTGCCGAAGCCGGCGGCGAACGCGATCTCGGCCATCGAGAGGTCGGTCGTCTCGATCAGGATCCGGGCGGTCTGGGCGCGCTGGGCCCGGGCCAGCGCGAGCGGCCCGGCGCCCATCTCGGCGCTCAGCATCCGGTGCAGGTGCCGCTCGGTGTAGCCCAGCCGGGAGGCCAGCCCCGGTACGCCGTCCCGGTCGACAACCCCGTCGGCGATCAGCCGCATCGCCCGGCCGACCACGTCCGCGCGGACGTCCCAGAGCGGTGAGCCGGGCGCGGCGTCCGGCCGGCAGCGGCGGCAGGCGCGCAGCCCGGCACCCTGCGCCGCGGCGGCGGACGGAAAGAACCGGACGTTCTGCCGCTTGGGCGTGATGGCCGGGCAGGACGGCCGGCAGTAGATGCCGGTGGACGTCACCCCGGTGTAGAACCAGCCGTCGAACCGCTGGTCACGGCTGTCCACGGCCCGGTAACACCGCTCGAAATCCATCTCCATGTCACCGATGATGCCCCGCCCGACCGGCCATCGGCTGGCGGGAATCGGACCTGGGTGTGCGCGGCCGGCCGCAGGCCCCGCCTCCGGTCAGCGGCGGCGTCGGTGCGGCTGCCCGGACCGGCCGGTCCGGGAGCCCTGACCGGTCCGATCGGCCTGGCCGGCACCGTTGGACCGGTTGCCCTGGCTGGCGCGGTTGGCCTGGCCGCTCAGCAGCGCCGATCGGAACACACCATCCGGGTCGTACCGCTTCCACAGCCGCCGGACCCGCGCCCCGGTCTCGCCCGGGTAGATCCGGGCGAACGCGGCCGGGTCCGGCCGGCTCTCGAAGTTGACGTACGCGCCGTCGGCGCGCGCCCCGGCGGCCCGCCAGGCGGCGTTCAACGCGGCGTCGGCCTGCGGCGGAAACACCGAGGCCACGATCAGCGTGTCCTGGTGACGATGCGGGTACGCGGTCGCGTCGGAAGCGACGTCGTTGACCGCCCCGCCCAACGAGCGGAGCTGGATGACCGCCCGCCCCGGCCCGGTCACCGCTCGCGTCACGGCCCGCGCCCCGCCCTCGTCCAGCGCGGTGAACAGACCGTTGGTGGTCGTGCCACGCTGCTGCCCGACGTTCGGGTTGAGGTGCGCGGTCGGCACCAGCGTCGGGTAGGGCAGCAGATCGGCCCGGTGTTCGAGCACCTTGCCGATGGCGAGCAGCGGTTCCACCGCCGGTCGGGCCCGGCGCAGGCTCTCGGCGGCGACCACGGCCGTGATGGACATGAGGACCGACCGACCCTCCGCGAACACCACGGCGGCCGCGGACAACTCCCGTGGCGCCTGCGCGAGGTAGCTCGTCCACTCCCGGATGGTGCGACCGTCCGGATGCGCCTCGACGACCAGCTGCGCGACACCGACGTTGCGCTGCTCGGCCGCCTGGATCTCGAAGGCCACCACGATTCCCGCGCCGGCCCCCGCCCCGCGGACCAGCCAGAACAGCTCCGGCTCGTGGTCGGCGTCCGCGCGTACCAGCGTCCCGTCCGCCAGCACCACCTCGACGGCGCGGATCCGGTCGATGGTGAGGCCGTGCGCGCGGACCAGCCAGCCGACACCACCGCCGGTGGCCAGGCCGCCGACGCCGACGGCGCCGTAGTCACCCGAGCTGATCACCAGGCCGTACGGGGCCAGCGCCTTCGCCACGTTCGCCCAGCGGGCGCCGGCCTCGACCCGGACCAGCCCGGCCCGCTCGTCGATCACCTGAACCCGGTTGAGCATGGAGAGGTCGATGACCACCCCACCGTTGTTGGACGAGGCTCCGGACAGGCCGTGCCCGCCGCTGCGGACCGCGATGGGCAGCCGCTGCTCCCGCGCGTAGCGGAGCGCGTCCACCACCTGCGCGGTGGTCTTCGGCAGCAGGACGGCGGCCGGCGACGCCGACCTGGTGTACGTCGAGCGCAGGTGCGCGTACCGGCGGTCGCCGGGGGTGACGAGCTGCCCCCGGAGGGAGCCGGGCACCCGGGCCATGGCGGTGCTCATCGTTGCCCCCGCAGTTGGCGCCTCGGGTGTCCGGGATCGGTCATGGCCCAAGAATGAGCGGGCACACCGGCCTCGACAAATTCGGTGGACGGTCCGCTCCCGTCGGCGGGTTCGCACGGCGCTCGCCGGAACGGGGAGCGCCGTGCGAAGGTGACCGGAATCTCCTGGGTTGACCGGTCAGGCCGGGGCGGAAGAACCACCGACCTGACCGGTTCTGCTCAACGCGACGGGCTCGGCGAGGCAGTCGGCCGGCCCGGCACGCCGGGCGGGCCCAGCGAAGTCGTCGGGGTTGGTGAGACGGACGGGTCGCCCGGCGTGCCTGGCCTGCCGGGCGGGCTCGGCTTGACAGTCGGGTGGCCCGGTACGCCGGGCGGACCCGGCGTGATCGACGGGTCCCCGGGCGCACCTCCGGGGCTCGGCTCGACCGTCGGCACCGTGGTGGGCGCGGACGGCGTGGGCACGGGCGGGCTGGGCACGGCCGCCGGGCCGGCCGGGCTGGGCACGGCCGGGGGAGGCTCGTCCGAGCCGGTCGCGGCCAGCGCGAGCGGAGTGGCGATCAGGATCGCCGCCAGCGTGCTCACCGCCCCCACCGTCACCGTGGCGCGGCGTCGGTTGCGCACCCGCCGTTCCGCTCGGCTCAACTGGTCATGCACGATCGGTGCCTCCTCGGCCAGGTCGGTGAGGGTGGAGCGGATGAGGTGCTCGAAGGGCTCGGTCATCGCCGTACCTCCAGCATGTCGACGTCCGGCAGCAGGTCGCGTAGTCGCTTCACCGCTCGATGGGTACGGCTGCGTACGGTCCCCACCGAGCAGCCCAGCAACTCGGCCACCCGGGCTTCGGGCAGGTCCTCGTAGTAGCGGAGGACCACCACCGCCCGCTGCGTCGGTGGCAGGTGACGCAGCGCGGCCCGCATCGCCAACCGCACGTCAGAGCCGCCGCTCGGGTCGCCACCGACCGGTTCGTCCGCCGGGTTGAGCGGTGTCTCCCGCCATCGGCGCAACCGCCGCCACCAGCTGATCTGCTCGCGGTACATCACCACCCGCAGGTAGCCCTCCGGATCGGCGTGCCGAATGGTCCCCCACTTCGGGATGGTCCGCGCCAACGCCGACTGGAACAGGTCCTCGGCGGCGTTGCGGTCCCCGGTCAGCAGGTACGCGACCCGCATCAGCGCCGGAGTCCGGCTGCCGACGAACTCGGCCAGCCGCGCGCGCTCGTCCTCGTCCACCCACCACCCCCGTTTCGTTGTCACAGATACAGACGTCCCAGGTCATCGTCGCTATCCATGATCGGTGGGGTTTTTCGGCCCGAAAGTGTCGGTCGTGCCGGGTAGCGTCCGGCCACCAACTGAAGAAGGGGTGCGGCGACATGACGAGCGTGGCGGGTTGGGCGGCGGCGTCGACACCGGGTGCGTTCCCGCCGTTGCCCCGCGCGGTGGCGCAGTCCTTCTACCGCCGGATGCGAGCCGTCGCGCCGGCCGCCGTGGGCGCCATCGAACGGGACCGGGCGGGCGACCCCGAGCAGAGCTTTGCCGACACCGCCTGCGGCCGGTTGGCCGGCTCACTCGACGACGCGGGCCTGCGGGCGCTCGGGATGTGGACGCACCACTGGTGCATGCGCTTCTACGACGACGACACGAGGGTTGGCCGGCGGTTGATCCGCGAGATCGCCGCGCGGCCGGGGCTGGGCTGGACGGCCGACGAGGTGCGGTGGATGCTGCGCGAGTCGGTCTCGGCCGGCCCGGCCGCCGCCGACCGGTTCACCCTGCCCCGTGCCGCCGCCGGGCAACTGCCCCCGGCCGACCGTCCGGCCCTGGGTCGATGGCCCGAGGTCGAGGTGCCCCGCCAACGGCGGCCAGACCAGTCTCGTTGATCATGCGGCTGGCG
The DNA here is from genome assembly GCF_059358895.1 of Micromonospora sp. BQ32. Classification (NCBI taxonomy): domain Bacteria; kingdom Bacillati; phylum Actinomycetota; class Actinomycetes; order Micromonosporales; family Micromonosporaceae; genus Micromonospora; species Micromonospora sp. BQ32. The sequence continues at coordinate 78,108 of NZ_JCADBI010000010.1, forward strand.
GGGTGTTCGACCGCCACACCCGCGGGTGTGGCGGTCGGGCCCCGCACCGAACGGGCGGGAGGCCGGCTGCGGCAGGATGGACGCCGCACCGCCCGCCACGGAAGGACGCCCGATGCCCGCCAGCGAACCGACCATCATCGCCACCAGCATGGGTTTCTTCCGGGGCGACCGCGGGCCCTACGACCTGCGCCCCAGCCCGGTCTTCGAGCTGGCGGCCGAGTTGGCCGAGGCCGGTCCGCAGCCGCGGGTCTGCTACCTCGGGCAGGCCGTCGGCGACCAGCCCACCTCGCTGACCGCCGTCTACGGCGCGTTCACCGACACCCGGTTCCGGCTGTCACATCTCGCCCTGTTTCCGATGCCGAACGTCGAGGACATCCGCGCCCACCTGCTCGCCCAGGACGTGATCTGGGTCGGCGGCGGCAGCGTGGCCAACCTGGTCGCGGTGTGGCGGGTGCACGGGCTCGACGAGATCCTGCACGAGTGCTGGCAGGCCGGCGTGGTGCTGGCCGGCGTCTCCGCCGGCTCGATCTGCTGGCATGTCGGCGGTGCCACCGACAGCTTCGGCCCCCGGCTGCGCGGCTTCACCGGGGGCCTGGGCTGGCTGCCGTACGGCAACGGGGTGCACTACGACAGCGAGGGCCAGCGCCGCCCGCTCATGCACGAGCTGGTCGGCGACGGTGCGCTCCCCACCAGCCACTGCACCGACGACGGTGTCGGCCTGGTCTACCGGGGCACCCGGCTGGTCGAGGCGATCGCGGACCGCGAGGGCGTCTCGGCGTACGAGGTCAGCCGGGGCGCCGACGGCAGCGTCCGGGAGGCGGTCATCGCCCCCCGCCTGCTCGGCTGAGCGTCACGCTGCCGGTCAACCGCCTGCCGGGGCCCGGCCGGAACGACGATCGACCACCTGCGCGACGCCGAATCGGAGCCGCCTGGACCGGCCTGGCCGGGACCGGCGTAAGCTGGCCCGTCGTGAGTCTCACCATCGGCATCGTCGGCCTGCCCAACGTCGGCAAGAGCACGCTTTTCAACGCGTTGACCAAGAACGACGTGCTGGCGGCGAACTACCCGTTCGCCACCATCGAGCCCAACGTCGGCGTGGTCGGGCTGCCCGACGAGCGGCTGGGCAAGCTGGCCGAGATCTTCTCCTCGCAGAAGGTGCTGCCGGCGCCGGTGTCGTTCGTCGACATCGCCGGCCTGGTCCGCGGCGCGTCGAAGGGGCAGGGCCGGGGCAACGCCTTCCTGGCCAACATCCGGGACGCCTCGGCGATCTGCCAGGTCGTCCGAGCCTTCTCCGACCCGAACGTGGTGCACGTCGACGGCAAGGTCTCCCCGGCCGACGACATCGAGACGATCAACACCGAGCTGATCCTCGCCGACCTGCAGACCCTGGACAAGGCGCTGCCCCGGTTGGAGAAGGAGGCCAAGCTCCGTAAGGACCGGGCCGCCGCGGTCGCCGCCGCGAAGGCCGCGATCGAGGTGCTCGACGGTGGCACCACCCTCTACTCCGGGGCCGCCGCCGCCAAGATCGAGCTGGAGCACCTGCGCGAGCTGCACCTGCTCACCACCAAGCCCTTCCTGTACGTCTTCAACGTCGACGAGGCCGAGCTGGCCAACGAGACGTTCCTCGACGAGCTGCGCGCCCTGGTCGCCCCCGCCGAGGCCATCTTCATGGACGCCAAGATCGAATCTGAGTTGGTGGACCTGCCCGAGGAGGAGGCCCGCGAGCTGCTGGAGTCGATCGGGCAGAACGAGCCCGGCCTCAACCAGCTCGTCCGCGTCGGCTTCCGCACCCTCGGCCTCCAGACGTACCTCACGGCCGGCCCCAAGGAAGCGCGCGCCTGGACCGTCCCGGTCGGCGCCACCGCGCCGGAGGCCGCGGGTGTCATCCACAGCGACTTCCAGCGCGGCTTCATCAAGGCCGAGGTGGTCTCCTACCACGACCTGGTCGAGCACGGTTCGATGGCGGCGGCCAAGGCGGCGGGCAAGGTCCGCATCGAGGGCAAGGAGTACGTCATGCAGGACGGCGACGTGGTGGAGTTCCGCTTCAACGTCTGACCCGTACGCCTGCTGTTGATCAAAAGCGGTAGACACAGTGGATCGAGTGCCTGTGCGCCCGTACTCCCAGTCGTACGACTACCAGCCGCACCCGGCTCCGGAGCGCGAGACGTTCTACCGGGTGATCCGTCATGGCTGGCGAGCATGCACCTCGCGGCGTCAGGGGCGGACGGCCTTTTCGCCATGGACGACTGCGTACTCCGCGGCGAGCCAGGGCCCAAGGTCGTCAAGGAGTTCGCGGAGCACACCCGGAGCCGGCGAGGGCGAGCGGCCGACAACGGTAGCTCTACGCATCTGCCCGGCGCGTTGCGGATAGTAGAGCCCGAACGCCTCGGCGGACTCGGTGAGGTCGCTTGTCCAACCTCCCCATTGCGGCATGATCAGCGTGAATCCCGTCCTGACGATGCGCCGAGCGACGAGCCGGCTGAGTGCCTTGCGTTGGTGGTCCGTGTTCGCTGCGGCTGCCTGGTGGCGCCAACCTGGAAGAGCAAGTGACAGGTCGCCGTTCGTCTCGCGGGCGAGCAGGGGAGTGGGCCGGTACCGAGGTAGCTGGTCGGCGAGGTCGTCGCCCAGCAGTGGAGTGCACAGGCAGGCGACGAAGAAGCCGAGGTCGTGCCGCTCACGCTCGCTGAGCAGCGTACGGGCACTGAACAGTAGGATCCCCACGCCGTCGATCTGCGGAAAGGACTGGTCGAGAGCTTGCTCGACCAGGGTGGCAGCCGCCCGGTCGGTTTCGGTTGGCTCGGTGCGCAGGGCGAGAAGCAGGTCGAGATCGGAGGCGCCGAGGATGGCGGTGCCACGCGGGATGCTGCCGTAGAGGTAGGCACTGTGCAGCCGGCCACCGTCGAACGACTCGGCTATCCGAGCGCGTGCCGCGTCGACAACACCGGCGAACGCGGCCGGGACCCGACTCAGTGCACCCTCACGTGCGATCCATCCATCGACGTCCAGTCCTCTTCCGGCCATGGGGACACTCTGCCGGAGTTGGCGACGATGCTCAGCCACCGCCCGGGCGACCTCGGCGTCCTACTGCTCGGCCCAGGCGCCCAACTCGTTGCCGCTGGGGTCGGTGAAGTGGAACCGCCGGCCACCGGGGAACTCGTACGGCCCGTTCACCACCTGGCCGCCGGCCTCCTTCACGGCCTGCACGGACCGGTCCAGGTCGGTGGAGTAGAGCAGCACGAGCGGGCCGCCCGCCCGGACTTCGCTGTCCAGACGGAGACCGCCCACCTCGGGGGCGTGGTCGCCGTGTGGGCTGCGGATGCCGGCGTAATCCGGCCCGTAGTCGTTGAACTGCCACCCGAACGCGTCCGCGTAGAAGCGCTTGGCCACGGCGATGTCGGTCACCGTGAGCTCGATGTAGTCGATGGCGTGGTGTTGGTGCGGCGATGGCTCAGACATGCGCCGATCGTGCACCCCGGGTACGACGAAACCACGACAGGCAACGAAAGGTTGCGCAACGAGGGTGGGCTGTCGTAGGTTACGTGCAACAAAAGGTTGCGAAAGGTTGTGGGTATGGAACAGGGAACGATCGAACGCGACATCCACGTCAACGCGTCCCCCGAGGTCGTCTTCGAGGTGGTCAGTCAACCCGAGCACATGCGGGAGTGGTGGCCCGACGACGCGCGGTTCGAGTCGGTCGCCGGCGCGCCCGGCGAGCTGGTGTGGCGCGACGCCGACACCGGCGAGACGAAGACCGTCGCGCTCGCCGTCGTCGAGGTCGACCCGCCGAAGCGGTTCTCCTTCCGGTGGTGCTTCACCGAGCCGGACCGGAACGGGCAGGCGCTGTTCGTCACCTTCGACCTGGTGCCCAGCGGCTCCGGGACGCTGATCCGGATGACCGAGACCGGGTTCCGCGAGCTGGGTTGGGAGGTCGCTGCCCTGGAGGAGCAGTACCGCGACCACGAGAACGGTTGGGACCACTACCTGCCCCGGCTGGGCGCGTACGTCGCGCGGCTGGTCGCGACCCCGTGAGCGCGGTGGTCGACGACGAGTTGTGGTCGGCGATCGGCGACCCCATTCGGCGTACGATGATCGATCTTCTTCTGGCCGACGGACCTGGCACGGCCACCTCGTTGAGTAGGCGACTGCCCGTCACCCGGCAGGCCGTCTCGAAGCACCTGGCGGTCCTGGACCGGGTTGGGCTGATCCACGCCGAGCCGGCCGGTCGCGAGCGTCACTACCAGGTGGACGAGGCGCAACTCGCCCGCGCGGTGGCCCAGTTGTCGGCGGTCGGCTCCACCTGGGACGCCCGACTCCGCCGGATCAAGCGCATCGCCGAAACGATCGAACGTCACCGCACCAACAACCAGGGAGGCTGAAAATGGTCGACATTCTGCACCAGGTCGGCGTCGTCGCACCGCTCGACGATGTCTACCGAGCGGTGGCAACCCCCGAGGGCGTCGCGGGTTGGTGGTCGATCGACACGACCGGCAAGAGCGAGGTCGGCGGGCGATTGGCCGTCCACTTCGGTGACGAGGGCGGTTTCGACCTGGAGATCCTTGAGCTGGACCCGGCTGGCCGGGTGCGGTGGCGGGTCGTCGGTGGCCCCGAGGAGTGGATCGGCACCGAGATCGGCTGGCGGCTCGGTCAGCGAGGTCGGTACACGATCGTCGACTTCACGCACGCGGGTTGGCGCGAGCCGACCGAACTCATGCACGAGTGCAGCACCAAGTGGGCGATCTTCCTGATGAGTCTCAAGGAGTTGGTCGAGACGGGGCGCGGCCGGCCGGCGCCGAACGACGTCCAGATCAGCGACGGGCACTGACTCTCGGTACCACCGAAAGACGGAGATCGACTCGGGTTCCTTGAGATCGTGGGGTCACGGGCATCTCGACACCCCCGGTTCAAGGAACCCGAGCCGATCAAACTGCTACCCCGCCCGGTAGACGGAGATGTGCGACGGGCTGTCGGCCTGGAACGGTCGTCGGTGCCAGTCGGCGTACCGCTCGGTGAGCCGGAGCCCTGCCTGCTGCGCCATCTCGTCGATCTGGTGCGGCCAGGCGTACCGCATGGCGAACGGCTTCAGGTGCACACCGTCCGCGTCGAACGTGATGGTCTGCCGGATGAACCGCTGCGCCGGCCGGTCGTACCGGTGCAGCCGGATCGTCGCGGAGTCCTCGGTGACGGCACGCACCTGCACCTGCTCGTCCGAGTCGAAGCTGCGCGGGTCGGGCACGAACGTCTCGATGACGAAAGCGCCGCCGGGCGACAGCACCCGGGCGACGTTGCGGAAGCAGTCCGCTTGCCGCTCGGCGTCCACCAGGTTGAACAGGGTGTTGAAGACCAGGTACGCGAGCCGGAACTCACCCTGCACCGGAACGTCCGCCATGTCGGCGACAACCACCGGGATCCGCTCGCCGCCGGGTTTCGCCCGCAGCTGCGCGAGCATCTCCTCGGACGCCTCAACGCCGTGCACGGCGAGGCCGCGCTCGGCCAGCGGAAGCGCGACCCGACCGGTGCCGATCGCCAGTTCGAGAACCGGACCGCCGTCGGCCAGGTCGGCCAGGAAGTCCACGGCGGGCGCCGGGTCGGGGTTGCCCGGGCCGTCGTAGTCGGCGGCCCAGAGCCGGCCGAAGAGGCCGGGATCGTCGAAGACCGACATCAGCGGCCTCCGGGGTTGGGGTCAGTGGCGCCCAACAGCGCCAGGGAAACAGTGCTGCTCACGAAGTCTCGATTCCTCGGGTCGGATGACGGTGGGTTCGGGGGACCTCGTCGTGTTGGGCATGATGGCTGCTCCCTTCGCGCGGCTGTCGACCCAGGACACCAGAGACGCCGCGGGCCCGGCAAGGCGATTACGCCAGCCGGGCCCATGACGGGCGTGCCGTCAGGAGATGTGGTGCAGGATCACGTTGTGTACGTGGTGGCTCTTCTGCGCGCCACGGAACTCCACCTCGTAGGTGTGCGTGCCGACGTGGATGGCGATGGCGCCGGTGGAGAAGAACGAACCACCCCACGACTTGTTGCTGACCACGCTCACGCTGGTGATCTTCGAGTACGGGATGCTGGTGATCGCGAACCGCTTCCCGACGAAGGAGCGGTCCTGGATGATCACGCGGCGGTCGGTCAGCCCGATGAACCCGGTGCCGGTGCCGACCGCGTCGTAGACGGCGATGATCTGCTCGCCTTCGAGGAGGCCACTCTCAATCTGCTGGACCTGCTCTTTGCGGTCGTACGCGATGTTCGCCATGTGATCCAGGCTAGAAAACCGGTGCCACCGCGCCCACTCGGGCGAGGACCACGAACTCGCCGTCACCGTGGCCGACCGGCTCGCCGTGCCAGCCCCCGTAAACGCGGTCCACCACGAAGCCCGCCCTGGTCAGGGAGGTGCGCAGCTCGGCCTCGGTGCGGAAGCGCAGGCTCGCCGAGCTGAGGATCTCTTCGCCGTCGTCGAAGTCGTAGTGGTGGGTGAAGTCGACCACTCCGTCGCGTACCCCGGTGACCCTGGTCCAGGCGCGGACCTGGCCGCCGTCCGGCAGCGAGACCAGCCGATGCGAATCCACCGGGTTCCACCGCTCCCAGCGACGGTCCGCCGGGTCGCGGGCGTCGAACACCAGCCGGCCGCCAGGCCCGAGCGCCCGGGCCAGGTCGGCGAGGGTACGCGCCCACTCCGCATCGTCGACGAAGAACTGCGCTACGTGGCTGGTCAGCACCGCCACGTCGAACGCCCGCTCCGGCAGCAGCGCCGAGGTGCCCTCAAGCCAGGTCACCCGCTCGCCACCCGGCTTGGCTCGAGCGGCGGCCAGGGACACGCCGGCCGGGTCCACGCCGGTGACGGTGTGGCCGGCGGCGGCGAGGGCAACGGTCAACCGGCCGGTGCCGCAGCCGAGGTCGAGCACCCGGGCGGCCGGAGTCTCGTCGACCACCGCCTGGAAGAAGTCGTCGTCCGGCCCCCACCGGCACTCGGCGTCGTACACCTGGACCAGCCGGTGGTGGCGAAACTCGGCGTGTCTCATCGGGGGTTCGCGTCGGTCGCGGCGCGGACGAACTCGCGTACCCGGGTGGTGGTGTTGCTGGGCAGCCAGACCGGCCCGCGTTCGATCGGCGGCGCATCATGGATCGGCACGTACGCCACGTCAGGGCGCGGGTAGTAGCGCCGCGTGTGCTCGCCGACGGGCAGGACACCCCGGCCCAGCGCGACCAGGGACAGCATCTCGGAGAAGGTGTTCCCGGCCGGGCCCTTCGGCACCGGCCGGCCGGACGGGGTGCGCTCCGGGGTGCGGTCCCGCTTGAACTCCACCGAGGTCACGGTCGGGTACTGCACCACCGGGTGGTCGGCGAGCACCTCCAACGACACCGACCGTTCCCGGGTGAGCGGGTGGCCCGCGGCCACCGCCAGCGCCCGACCCTCGGAGAGCAGTGCCGGGCCGGTGGCCATCCCGTCGAACGGGTACGACGCGATCAACACGTCCGTCGTGCCGTCGAGCAACCCCGATCGGGTGGTGGACAACTGGGCCTCGTGCACCTCCACCCGGCAGTCCGGGTGCCGTTCACCGAACAGGGCCACCGCCCGGAGCAGCACCGGCGCGGTCCACTCGCCGAGGAACGCCACCCGTAGCGTCCCGGTCACGCCCCGGGCGGCGTCCATCGCGTGGCGGACGGCCTCGTCCATCCCGGCGACCAACGGGACCAGCTCGTCGGCGAGCTGCCGGCCGATCGGAGTGAGCCGGACGACCCGACTGGTGCGGGCGAACAGTGGTGCGCCGATCTGGCGTTCCAGCTTCTTCACGATGTGGCTGACCCGACCGGTGCTGACGGTCAACCGCTCGGCGGTCCGGCCGAAGTGCAGCTCCTCCGCGAGCGTCAGGAACGTCTCGACCTCGTACCGCTCCAGCACACCGTTCCCATCGTTGACCTGTGGGCAACGATCGTAGCGGCATCAGGTCTTGGTCGGCGTCCCTCGTCCGGGGATCGTGAACGCGGCAGGGAACACCGAGCGAAAGGCTCTGACGTGAGCATTGACGACTACCTGACCGGCCTGGCCGGCCCACTGCGCGAGATCGGCGAGAAGCTGACGCCGATCATCGCGGCGGCCCTGCCCGGGGCGACCGGGGCGATGTGGCACGGGCACCCGGTCTGGGGCCTGGGCGACCGGCCCGGGCAGCGCCCGATCTGCCTGATCAAGGCGTACGGGTCGTACGTCACCTTCGGGCTGTGGCGAGGGCAGGAGATCACCGACCCGTCCGGGCGGCTGATCCCCGGTGCGCGGGCGATGGCAGCGGTGAAGTTGCGCGGCGTCGCCGACGTCGACCCGGCGCTGTTCAGCGGCTGGCTGCGCGCGGCGGCCACGCTGGAGGAGGCGTGAGCGCGGTGCGGGTTACCGGTTTCGATCACCTGGTGCTGACCGTCGCCGACGTGGAACGGTCCCTGGACTTCTACTGCGGGCGGCTCGGGCTGGCGCCGGTACGGGTCGACGAGTGGCGTGCCGGCAGCGTTCCGTTCCCGTCGGTGCGGATCAGCCCCGGCAGCATCATCGACCTTGTCCGGGGTGAGCCGCAGGGCGCAAACGTGGACCACTTCTGCCTGGTGGTGGCACCACTGGACTGGGCGCAGGTGATCGAGTCGGGGGTCTTCACGGTGCTGACCGGGCCGGTCAGCCGATTCGGCGCCCGCGGTTCGGCGACCTCGATCTACGTGCGGGACCCGGACGGCAACTCGGTGGAGCTGCGCTGGTACCCGCAGGACGCCGGGTCGGATTCGGAGACGGTGGTCACGACTCGGTGACCGCCCGGTACGCATCCTCGATGCGGGCGGCCAACAGCACCTCGCCCTCGGTCAGCGGCTCGCCGCTGCCGTGCCCGACCCGGATCTGGGTGCTGTCGGCCCGGCGGCTGATCTCGGGCCGCAGATGCAGCGCATCCGCGACGACCTTGACCCGTTCAGTTAGTGCGGCGTGTTGGGTATCGTCGATCACGAGCGTCCGTCGGATCTGCTCGCCCTCGCGCGTCCAACCAGATAGCAAGGTCAACGCGTCGGAAAGGTAGTCGTGCTTGGCCCTGCTGTTGAACAGCACGCGCATCACCGCACCCCCCAAGCGCCGTTGCCGGCTTGTGGCCAAATCGTCGCCATCCCGTGTCTTGTCGGTGTCTCCTAGTCTCTCGCTGCCCGGAGGGGGTGTCCACGCCCACACTTCCGTGTCTTATTGGCCTAGCGGACGGCTACGGTACCCAAACCGCCGATTGATCTGGCACCCTGGACGCCCGTGCGGACCGAACGGGCGAATGATGGCGGGCAGGCCGAACGACGGGACCTGAAGGTGATCGTCGGAGCGGCGATCATCCGGGATGGGCGAGTGCTCGCCTGTGCGCGTTCCGCCCCACCCGAGGTAGCGGGCATGTGGGAGTTTCCGGGCGGAAAGGTCGAGCCGGGGGAGGCCGAGACCGACGCGTTGATCCGGGAGTGCGCGGAGGAGTTGGCCGTTCGCGTCGAGATCGGTGACCGGGTCGGCCGCAACGTACGGATGGCGCACGGCCGCTCGGTGCTCAAGGTGTACGCGGCCCGCCTGCTCGGCGACGACCAGCCACAGGCGCTGGAGCACGAGGCGCTCCGCTGGCTCACCGCCGACGAACTGGACTCGGTCACCTGGCTCCCCGCCGACGCCCCCATCGTGGCCGCCCTCCGCCCCCTCCTAACCCCAACCCCCTAACCCCACCCCTGCGCCCCCGCCCCTGTCTCCGGGTGATCAAGAGGTTTCGGTCACGATCACGCCTTCTGATGACCGAAACCTCTTGATCACCGTGGTGGGGCGCCGGGGACGGGAGTGGGGAAGTGGGACGGGGGCCGTGGCAGTTGCCACGGCCCCCGTTGTTGTTCGGGTGGTTAGTGCTTGTTGTCCTGCTCCGGGTGGGCGAAGTTGAGGTGCTCCGGAGGCAGCGGGAAGGTCACGTCGTCACCGAACGGCGACGGCGCGGCGGCCCGGTCGAAGGTGAGCTCGGTCAGCGGCAGCTTGCCCCGGTCGTCGACCGCCGGCGCGGTCGGGTGGGGCACCTCCCGGTGCCAGTTGACGCCGCTCTGCGCCTGCGCCTCGGCCCGCGAATCGTGGGAGGCACCCGCGTGCGAGTGCACCCCACCCCGGGCGGAGCCCGGCGTCGCCGAGCCCTGACGGGCGGTGGTCACGCTGGTCTGGGGCGTCTCGCCCCGACGGAAGATCTTGCTACCAAGCCACACAAGGGGATCGTACCTGCGGTCGACGACCCGTTCCTTCATGGGGATGATCCCATTGTCAGTGATCTTGATGTGCTCGGGGCAGACCTCGGTGCAGCACTTGGTGATGTTGCAGAAGCCGAGGCCCTGTTCGGCCTGCGCGTACTCCTTGCGGTCGGTCCGGGCGTCCAGCGGGTGCATGTCCAGCTCGGCAGCCCGGATGAAGTACCGCGGGCCGGAGAACGCCTGCTTGTTCTCCTCGTGATCGCGGATCACGTGGCAGACCGTCTGGCACAGGAAGCACTCGATGCACTTGCGGAACTCCTGCGAGCGCTCGACGTCGACCTGCTGCATCCGGTAGTCACCCGGGGCCACGTCCGCCGGAGGGGCGAACGCCGGCGTCTCCCGTGCCTTCTCGTAGTTGAACGAGACGTCGGTGACCAGGTCCCGGATCACCGGGAAGGTACGCAGCGGGGTGACCGTGACGGTCTCGTCGTCGCCGAAGGTCGACATCCGCGTCATGCAACCCAGCCGCGGCTTGCCGTTGATCTCCATGGAGCAGGAGCCGCACTTGCCGGCCTTGCAGTTCCACCGGCAGGCCAGATCGGGCGCGTCGGTGGCCTGCAAACGGTGGATGACGTCGAGGACGACCTCGCCCTCGTTCACCTCCACCATGTAGTCCTGGAGGTCACCGCCGGTCTCGTCGCCCCGCCAGATCCGGAACTGACGCTTCGCGCTCATCGGTTGTCCGCCTCTCCAGCGTCGGCAACGAGGGCGTCGAAGTCGGCGAGCTCCTCGTCGGTGAGGTACTTGGCCAGCTCGGCCCGGTCGAAGAGGCCGATCAGCTCCGGCCGCATCTTCGGCAGCGGCTTGCGGGTCAGCTGCACGGTGTCGCCGTCCAGCGCGCAGACCAGGTTGACCTGCCGCCACTTCGGTTCCATCGCCGGGTAGTCCTCCCGGGTGTGCCCGCCGCGCGACTCCTGCCGCTCCAGCGCCGCCTTCGCGGTGCACTCCGAGACCACCAGCATGTTGCGCAGGTCCAGGGCCAGGTGCCAGCCCGGGTTGTAGCGTCGGCCGCCGGCCGCGCTCACCTTGGCCACCCGCTCACGCAGCTCGGCGAGCCGGACCAGCGCGTCGGCCAGTTCACCCTCCCGGCGGATGATGCCCACCAGGTCACCCATGACCGCCTGGAGGTCCTGCTGAAGGGTGTACGGGTTCTCGCCGGTGTCCCGTTGCAGCGGAGCGAGGGCGGTCTCCACAGCGGCCTCGACCTCGTGCACGGCCACCTTCGGCCGGGCGGCCAGCCCGTCGGCGTAGCTGGCGGCGTGCCCGCCCGCCCGCTTGCCGAAGACCAGCAGGTCGGACAGGGAGTTACCGCCGAGTCGGTTGGAGCCGTGCATACCGCCGGAGACCTCACCGGCGGCGAACAGCCCGCGTACGTGGCCGAAGGCGGCACCCGAATCCGGGTCCACCTCGACGCCGCCCATCACGTAGTGACAGGTCGGCCCGACCTCCATCGGCTCGGCCGTGATGTCGACGTCGGCCAGCTCCTTGAACTGGTGGTACATCGACGGCAGCCGGCGGCGGATCTCGTCGGCCGAACGCCGGCTCGCGATGTCCAGGAAGACACCGCCGGCGGGGGAGCCCCGGCCGGCCTTGACCTCGCTGTTGATCGCCCGGGCCACCTCGTCGCGGGGCAGCAGCTCCGGCGGACGTCGGTTGTTGTCCGGGTCGGTGTACCAGCGGTCCGCCTCCTCCTCGGTCTCCGCGTACTGCTTGCGGAAGACGTCGGGGACGTAGTCGAACATGAACCGCTTGCCGTCGGAGTTCTTCAGGACGCCGCCGTCACCACGCACCGACTCGGTGACCAGGATGCCCTTCACCGAGGGCGGCCAGACCATGCCGGTCGGGTGGAACTGGAGGAACTCCATGTTGATCAGCGTCGCCCCGGCGCGCAGCGCCAGCGCGTGCCCGTCCCCGGTGTACTCCCAGGAGTTCGAGGTGACCTTGTAGGAGCGCCCGACGCCACCCGTGGCCAGCACGACCGCCGGGGCCTCGAACAGGATGAACTCGCCTGACTCGCGGTAGTAACCGAACGCGCCCGCCACCCGGTCACCGTCGAGCAGCAGCTCGGTGATGGTCGTCTCGGAGAACACCCTGATCCGGGCGTCGTACGAGCCGAACTCCCGCTGGTCCTCCTGCTGAAGCGAGACGATCTTCTGCTGGAGGGTGCGGATCAGCTCCAGGCCGGTCCGGTCGCCCACGTGCGCCAGGCGCGGGTACTCGTGGCCACCGAAGTTGCGCTGCGAGATCTTGCCGTCCTTGGTGCGGTCGAAGAGCGCACCGTACGTCTCCAACTCCCAGATCCGCTGCGGCGACTCCTTCGCGTGCAGCTCGGCCATCCGGAAGTTGTTGAGGAACTTGCCGCCGCGCATGGTGTCGCGGAAGTGCACCTGCCAGTTGTCCCGGCTGTTCACATTGCCCATCGCGGCGGCCGCGCCGCCCTCGGCCATCACCGTGTGCGCCTTGCCGAACAGCGACTTGGAGATGATCGCGGTCTTCTTGCCGGCCAACCGGGCCTCGATCGCCGCGCGCAGACCGGCGCCGCCGGCCCCGATGACGACGACGTCGTAGTGGTGTCGTTCGATGCGAGTGGTTGTGGTCATGTCAGGGGCCCTTTAGTTGATGAACCGCAGGTCGGAGAACCAGCCGGCCGCGAGCGCCATGATGTAGAAGTCGGCCAGCGCCAGGGTGCCGAGGGTGATCCAGGCGAGCTGCATGTGCCGGACGTTCAACGCCGAGACGAAGGTCCATGCCTTGTACCGCACCGGGTGCTTGGAGAAGTGCTTGAGCCGGCCGCCGATGATGTGCCGGCAGGAGTGGCAGGAGATCGTGTACGCCCAGAGCATCACCACGTTGAGCAGCAGGATGATGTTGCCCAGCCCGAAGCCGAAGCCCTTCGGCGAGTGGAAGGCGAGAATCGCGTCCCAGGTGTTGATCAGCGAGATGATCGCGGCGGCGTAGAAGAAGTAGCGGTGCAGGTTCTGCCCGAGCAGCGGGAAACGGGTCTCACCGCCGTACTCCTTGTGCCCGTCCGGGACCGCGCAGGCCGGCGGCGACAGCCAGAACGACCGGTAGTACGCCTTGCGGTAGTAGTAGCAGGTGAGCCGGAACAGCAGCAGGAACGGCAGGGTCAGCGCGGCGTCCGGGATGATCCACCAGCCGGGCAGGAACCGGCCGAAGTGCGAGGCTTCCTCGACACACCTGTCGGTCACGCACGGGGAGTAGAACGGGGTCAGGTAATGGAACTGGTCCACCCAGTACCACTTGTGCATGAACACCCGGACCGTCGCGTACGCGACCCAGGCGCTGAGCCCGATCACGGTGATCAGCGGGGCGAACCACCATCGGTCGGTACGCAACGTCTTCGCCGCGATGGCGGCGCGCGCCCGCGCCCCCCGCGGCCTCGTTGCCGTTGAAGTCATTCGAGTCGTCTCCTCGACGGGCCCGTACGGGCGGGCTGGTCTCTCTCCGGTCGGCACGCGGACCGGCGAACCCGCACCCGCTGCCACGTCATGCGCACACCAACGACCACGCCGGATCGACCGACGCAGCTAAGTGACACACGTTACGCCGATCTCTGCGAGCCGTCCGCGCAAGGGAGTGTCCCGTGTGTCTGACCTGCGGAAAAGCCCCCACGCGCCGGTTTGTCGCGCGTCGTCGGGGACATCAGCCGGAGGCGCCTCCGGTGAAGTGCCAGGACGCCAGGCGCAGCGAGGGCGCCGCCCACCAGGCACCGTCCACCCGCTCCGGTTGGCGCACCGCCCGCGCACCCAGCCCGAGCACCGCCCCCGGCCCGAGCGCCCGCGGGTACGACTCGGTGAACCGCAGGTCACGGACCGCCCGGACGACCGTGCCGTCCTCGATCAGCCATACGCCGTTGCGAGTCAACCCGGTGACCACGAGGCTCTTCGGGTCGAGCACCCGGGTGTACCAGAGGTCGGTGACCAGCAGCCCTCGGCGTACGCCGGCTACCAAGGCGGCGGTGTCCGCGTCGACGACCGCTCCGGCCGCCGCTCCGGTGGTGCTCCGGCCCACCGCACTGGCCGGGCCCGCCGCCGCGCCGGTCAGCCGCAGGTTGCGGGGCATCGGGCCCCAGGTGGCGCCGCCCGCCACCGCGTGCCCGGTGGACTCCGCGCCCGCCTCGGCGGCGGTCCGGCGATCGTGCGCCACCGCCCGGGTGGTGCCCGCCTCCACCAGCGTCAGCGCCCGTCGGCCGGTGCCCTCCGCGTCGAACGGCAAACCGGACCCGCCCAGCGGATCGTCCACCAGGGTCACCGCCCGGTCGAACTGGGCCGCGCCCGGCTCGGCGAACGACTGCCGCTCGGCGTACCGCTTGCCGTTGAAGCCGTAGAAGGACAGGTTCTGCAGGAGGTCCGCCACGGCGGCCGGCTCGAACACCACCTCGTAGTGCCCCGGTGGCAGCTCGACCGGGTCGGCCGCCGCCTGCGCCTTCGCTGCCGCCTGCGCCCCCAACTCGGCGCCGTCGAGGTCGGCCAGCCGGTCGGCGCTGCGCCGGGCCACCCCGTCCGCGCCGTCGCGACGGGCGATGCCGTCCATCGCCGCCTCCACCGAGCGGCCGTACGCCGAGTGCCCGGCCGAGTTGGCGAACGCCGACGAACGGTGCGCGGTGCGGCAGTAACCGGCGGTGCTGAGCCCCCCGGCGGCGGCCACGAACGCCCCCACCCGGTCGGCCCGCTGATCCGGCTCGGCGTGCGCGGTGGCCTCGTCGACCGGCGGCGCGTCCGGTGTGGGCATCGGCGGGGCCAACCCCGGCCAGCCCGGGTCGGGCGGGCAGAGCCGCGCCGCGGCCAGGGTGCGCTCCACCAGGGCGGACAACCCGTCGGCGGTGACCACACTGCCGCCGCCGGCAGCCGTCCGCCCGTCGACGTGCACCCGCAGCCGGACCCCGACCGTCGACTCGGAGACGTTCTGGTGGATGCCCGAGTTGGCGAACCGGGTCAGCGCCAGGTCCGCCCGCGTCACCACCGTCTCGGCCTGCGCGGCCGGCCCGCCAAGACGCCGAACCAGCTCCACAACCTGTCCGGCCAGCTCCAACTCCGTCTGCCCACTCATGCCGAGACCCCCACCCGGACGTTGCGGAACCGGGCCGGCGCGGCCGGGTGGCCGGTGTGCCCGATCTGGCCGGGTTGGCCCTTGCCGCAGTTGGGCGTGCCCCAGGAGACCGTCTCGCCGGAGAGCATGTCCATCGAGCGCCAGAAGAGCGGGCCGATCCCGGTGTACGTGGGGTTGCGCAGCATCCGCCCCCGCCGCCCCTTCTTGATTTCCCAGCCGACCTCGCAGCCGAACTGGAAGTTGAGCCGCTTGTCGTCGATCGACCAGGACCGGTTGAGATCCATCAACACGCCGTCGTCGGTGGCCGCGGTGATCTCCTCCAGCGTGTGTGGGCCAGGTTCCAGGCCCACGTTGGTCATCCGCACCATCGGCAGCCGGGCCCACCCGTCGGCCCGTACGCTGCCGCCGTAGTCGAGGCTGGCCATGGCGGCGGAATCCCGGCCGGCGAGCACACCCACCCAGCGACCGTCGCGGACCGCGTCCCGCTTGACCGCCGGGGAGCCCTCGTCGTCGAAACCGAAGCTGCCCAGCGCACCCGGGATCGTCGGATCGATGGTGATGTTCATCAGCTCCGAGCCGTAGCGCAGCGAGCCGAGCTGGGCCAGGTCCAGCCAGGACGTGCCGGCGAACGCCGCCTCCCAGCCGAGGATCCGGTCCAGTTCGATGGCGTGCCCAACCGACTCGTGGATCTGCAGGGCCAGCTGCTCGCCGCCGAGGATCAGATCCGTCTCGCCGGCCGGGCAGAGCGGCGCGGTGAGCAGCGCCCGGGACTCCTCGGCGATCTGCGCGGCGTGCGCGGCCAAATCCAGCGACTCGACCAGCTCCCACCCAGTGGTGCCGTACTGGCCGCGGTAGCTTGGCCAGGACCGGCGCTGCGTCTCACCGTCGCCGATCGAGGTGGCCGAGATGCCACCGCCGCACTCGCGGATCCGCTGGTCGATCCGGTGACCCTCGCTGGAGACGAACCACTTCGTCGTGTCCCAGATCTGGTAAAGGCCCTCGGCCAGGTCCGCCCCGTGCTCGGCCATCGTGCGGGTCGCGTCGACCAGCAGATCGCCCTTGTCCGACAGGGGAACCCCGAGCGGGTCGATCTGGCAGCCGGAGGACCAGCTGGCGGTGACCGCCTCGACCGGCACCAGGTCGACCGGAGGGCCCGGCACCCGCGCGCTCGCCATGGCGGTCCGCGTCGCGCGCCGGCCGGCTTCGCGGGCGGCGGCGTCGGACAGATCGGGTACGGCGTGGAAGCCCCAGCTCGCCCCGACCAATGCTCGGACCCCGAGCCCGATGCTCTCGTCCTGGGTCAGCTCCTCCACGTCACCGTTGCGCGCGGTCATCGACTCGTAGCGGCGGTGCATCACCCGGGCGTCGGCGTACCGGGCGCCCGCGTCGAGGGCGGCCTGGACGGCGGCGGTGGCCGCGTCGAACTCGGTCATGGACCGACCCTAGGCCAGCCGACCGACACCCGTCAGGGGAGCAGATCCTCCGGCCGGATGGTGGCCTTCACCGGCTCAGTGAGCACCAGCAAATCGCCCGGTCTGGTTACGGACTGCTCGGTGTAGTGACCGCCCCGCCGCCGGTACAGATGCAAGGTGCCGCTGTCCTGCTCCACCAGGAGATACCACTCGATGCCGGCGGCTGCGTAGTAGTGCATCTTGAGCACTTTGTCGGTCGACGCGTTGCTCGGCGAAATGATCTCGCATACCAGCCGCACGTCACCCGCCTCGACGTTGAGTTCGTCGAAGTCGATCGGGCCGGTGATTACCAGGTCCGGGATCGGGATCCGGCCGGGCCTGAGGCGGACGTTCACCGCTTCCAGGACGTGCAGGCCGGCTTCGCGAACCGGGGCTCGGAGCACCGCGCGTAGTTCGCCGGAGATGTTCTGGTGTCGGGGGGTGGGGGCTGGGGTCACGTGGAGGCTCCCGTCGAAGAGTTCGACGCGCTGCTGCGTCTCGCCGAGGGCGAGGTACTGCTCTTCGGTCCACGGGCCTTCGTGGTTGAACACCGCCGCGGTCATCGTCACCTCCACCTCGTGCCACAGGCATCCTCTGCTGGTCGCTCGTCCCATGGTCGCACCCGACGTGCGAGTACGGCCATGAACGGGTGTGGATGGCGAGGTGACGGGGGTGCGGGGCCGATGCCGACTCGTTACGCTCGGGCCCGCTGACACGTGCCGACTTTGTAGCTTATTTTCACCCTCGGGACTTTCCTGTAAGTTCTCTTCGTCACTGAGGGAGGTGGCCGTGGACAGCTCGGAACCCTCGCCGTCCGGGGGCCCGGACGACCGCCCCGCCGTGCCGGCACAGCGCTCCGACCAGGACGCCTACCTGCGGGTGCGTGATCTGCGGGTCCGGTTCGACACCGAGGACGGCGTGGTGCGCGCGGTCGACGGGGTGTCGTTCGCCGTCGAGCGGGGCCGCACCCTCGGCATCGTCGGTGAGTCCGGCTCCGGCAAGAGCGTCACCTCGCTGGCCATTCTGGGCCTGCACGACCCGAAACGGACCACCATCACCGGGGAGATCTCCGTGGGTGGCCGACAGGTGGTCGGCCTCGGGGACGAGGAGGTACGCCGGCTACGCGGCCGGGACATGGCGATGATCTTCCAGGATCCACTGTCGGCGTTGCACCCGTACTACACGGTGGGCCGGCAGATCGCCGAGGCGTACCGGGTGCACCACCCGAAGGCCAACCGGCGCGAGGCCCGCCAGCGGGCGGTCGACATGTTGGACCGGGTCGGCATCCCGCAGCCGGCGCGCCGCTTCGATCAGTATCCGCACGAGTTCTCCGGCGGCATGCGCCAGCGGGCGATGATCGCGATGTCCCTGGTCAACGACCCGGCGCTGCTGATCGCCGACGAGCCGACCACCGCGCTGGACGTCACCGTCCAGGCGCAGATCCTGGACCTGCTGGCCGACCTCCAGGCCGAGTTCCACTCCGCGATCATCCTGATCACCCATGATCTCGGCGTGGTCGGCCAGGTCGCCGACGACGTGCTGGTCATGTACGGCGGGCGGGCGGTCGAGCGGGGCAGCGTCGAGCAGGTGCTCCGGGCGCCGCAGCATCCGTACACCTGGGGGTTGCTCTCCAGCGTGCCGTCGCTGCACGGCGACGCGGACGCGGACCTGGTGCCCATCCCCGGCAACCCGCCCAGCCTGATCAACCTGCCGCCGGGCTGTGCGTTCCACCCACGTTGCCGGTACTCCGACCGTGCCGGCAGCCGCTCCCACACCGAGGTGCCGGAGCTGCGCTCAGCCGGGGCCGATGGCCACCTGGTCGCCTGCCACCTGAGCGCCGAGGAGCGCGCCACGTTCTACGCCGAGGACATCGCATCCGTGGGGGTGGCCCGATGACCGATGAGCCACTGCTGCGGGTACGCGGCCTGAGCAAGCACTTCCCGGTACGCCAGGGGCTGCGCGCCACCGGTCTGGTGCGGGCGGTGGACGGGCTGGACTTCGACGTGCGCCCGGGCGAGACGCTCGGCCTGGTGGGGGAGTCGGGCTGCGGCAAGACCACCACCGGCCGGATGCTGGTGCGGCTGCTGGAGCCGACGAGCGGCAGCATCGAGTTCGACGGGCGGGACATCACGCACGCCGGCCGTCGGGAGTTGCGCCCGCTGCGCCAGGACTTCCAGATCATCTTCCAGGACCCGTACGCCTCGCTGAACCCGCGGCACACCGTGGGCCGGATCGTGGCGATGCCCCTACAGGTCAACGGGATCAAGCCGCCGGGCGGGATCAAGGCCCGGGTGCGGGAGTTGCTGGAGCTGGTCGGGTTGAACCCGGAGCACTACAACCGGTACCCGCACGAGTTCTCCGGCGGTCAGCGTCAGCGCATCGGCATCGCCCGCGCGTTGGCCCTGCGACCGAAGCTGATCGTCGCGGACGAGCCGGTGAGCGCACTGGACGTCTCGATCCAGGCGCAGGTCGTTAACCTGCTGCGCGACCTGCAACGCGAGCTGGGCCTGGCGTTCGTGTTCATCGCCCACGACCTGGCCGTGGTCCGGCACTTCTGTCAGCGGGTCGCGGTCATGTACCTGGGTCGGATCGTGGAGATCGGCGACCGGGCGGACATCTACGAGCGCCCGCAGCACCCGTACACCCGGGCGTTGCTCTCGGCGATCCCGGACGTCACCCAGCTCGGCCCGGCGGGTCGGATCCGGCTGACCGGTGACGTGCCCACCCCGCTGGACCCGCCGTCGGGCTGCCGGTTCCGTACCCGGTGCTGGAAGGCGCAGGACATCTGCGCCACCGAGGAGCCGGCGCTGATCCCGCGCGACGGCGGTTCGCAGGCCACCGCGTGTCACTTCCCCGAAGGGGAAGCGGACAGCACGAGCCCCGAGAGCGGGGCGGCTGTGGAGGCGGGGACGACAGACGCGATCGTGGAGGAGGTGTCGCCGTGAGCCTGTCCCCGGTGGAGGGTGTGGCGCTGGCCGAGATCGAGTCCGGCACGGACCCGGGCGAGCCCGCCGCGAAGGGCGTCGTCGGCCGCTCACCCGGTCAGCTCGCCTGGCTGCGGCTGCGCCGCGACCGGACGGCGATGGTCAGCGGCGTACTCCTGGTTTTCTTCCTGCTGTTGGGGTTGGCCGCCCCGCTGATCGAGATGGTCTACGGGATCGGCCCACGGGAGCAGTTCCAGAACCTGCTGGACGGCTTCGGCATGCCGCTGGGTTATGCCGGCGGGGTCAGCGGTGAGCACTGGTTCGGTCTGGAGCCGGGGCTGGGCCGGGACATCTTCATCCGGCTGATCTACGGGCTGCGGACCTCGCTGTTCATCGCGTTCGCGGCGGCCCTGATCACCGCGACGATCGGGATCGTGCTCGGCGCGCTCGCCGGCTACCTCGGCGGCTGGCTCGACGCGGTGATCAACTGGATCACCGACCTGACCCTGGCCATGCCCTTCCTGATCATCGCGCTGGCGCTGACGCCCACCATCACGCTGCGCTTCTACGGTGAGCGGGGGCAGGTGTCGTCCGCCTTCGGGGTGGGGGTGCTGATCGCCGTCTTCGCCATTTTCGGCTGGACCAGCACGGCCCGGCTGGTTCGCGGGCAGGTGATCGCGTTGCGCGAGCGGGAGTTCGTGGAGGCGGCCCGGGCCAGCGGGGCCGGGCTGGGGCACATGCTCTTCCGGCAGCTGCTGCCGAACATCTGGGCGCCGATCCTGGTGTCGTTCTCCCTGGCGGTGCCGCAGTTCATCACCAGCGAGGCGGCGCTGTCATTCATCGGCGTCGGCCTCAGCGACGAGACGCCGAGCTTCGGCCGAATGATCTACCGCAGTCTGGACTTCCTCCAGACCGACCCGGCGTACGTGTTCTTCCCGGGCATCATGATCTTCGCGCTGGTGTTCGCCTTCAACCTCTTCGGCGACGCGTTGCGGGACGCGCTCGACCCGAAGTCGTCCCGGTAGGGGTCAAAAATCATGGCGCGATTTCTGCTCAAGCGACTCTTCTCCGCCACGCTGACCCTCTTCGCGGTGAGCGTGTTGACGTTCCTGATGTTCTTCGCCCTGCCGCGCGACCCGGTCAGCAGCATCTGCTCGAAGAACTGCAACCCGGAGCGGCTGGAGCGGGTCCGCGACGACCTGGGCCTGAACGACCCGCTGATCAGCCAGTACGCCGGTTATATGAAGGGCATCGTGACCGGTCGGGACCTCGGCAGCGCCCAGGGCGGCCGGTGCGACGCGCCCTGCCTGGGCTGGTCGTACGTCACCAACGAGGCCGTCTCGGACACCATCGCCCGGGTGCTGCCGGTGACGCTGAGCATCGTGATCCCGGCGGCCATCCTCTGGTTGCTGCTCGGCGTGGGACTCGGCATGGTCTCCGCGCTGCGGCGGGGCACCTGGCTGGACCGGCTGGCCATCGGCTTCTCGCTGACCGGCGCCTCGTTGCAGCTGTACTTCGTGGGCGCGGTGCTGCTGCTGGTGTTCGTCTACAACCTGCGGCTGTTGCCGGTACCGAGCTACACCTCCATCTTCGACAACCCGGCAAAGTGGGCCAGTGGGTTGGTGCTTGCCTGGGTGGCACTGGCCTTCCTCTTCTCGGCCATCTACGCCCGGTTATCGCGGGCGCAGATGTTGGAGACGCTGTCGGAGGACTTCGTCCGGACCGCGCGGGCCAAGGGCCTGGCCAAACCCAAGGTGTACGGGCGACACGCGCTGCGCGCGGCGATCACCCCGGTGGTGACCATCGCCGGGTTGGACGTGGGCGGGGCGCTGGGCGGAACGGTGATCACCGAGACGACGTTCGGCATCCAGGGGCTGGGGCGTACGGCGGTGGACGCGGTGCGCGCGGGTGATCTGCCCACCATCATGGCCACCGTGCTGATCGCGGCCGTCTTCGTGGTGCTGGCGAACGTGCTGGTGGACCTGCTCTACGCGACCATCGACCCCCGGGTGCGGCTGCGCTGAGCGGGCCGATGTCCAGCGGGTGACCGGCGGCTGGCCTGGTGGCGAAAGTTATCGACAACTGTTACACAACTCGTAGGTTTTCTTCCTTACGATCCTCGGGACGTCGGCGGTTCTCGCCCCGACGAAACCGCACGGCACATGGGTGAAGGAGGTACTTCATGCGACCACGCGTGGCGGTTGCCGCAGGCGGCGCGATCGCTCTGGTTGTGGCATTGGGTGCGTGCTCGAAGAACACGGGCGAGGGCACCACGGTGGACACCGAACGGCAGCAGACCGGGGTCATCGCGACCGACCCCAAGGACTCGCAGGGGCCAGCGGCAGAGGTGAGCGGCGCTACGAAGGGCGGCACCTTCACCATCATCCGGGAGTCGCCGATCTCCCACCTCGACCCGCAACGGACGTACTCGTTCGCCGGTCTGATGACCAACCCGCTCTTCGCCCGCTACCTGACCACCTGGAAGGACGACGGCAAGGGCGGCCTGGTCCTGGTGGGCGACCTGGCCGAGACGCCGGGCAAGAACGTCAACAACGACTGCAAGGTCTGGGAATTCACGATCAAGGACGGGGTGAAGTTCGAGGACGGTCGGCCGATCACCTCCAAGGAGATCGCGTACGGCATCGCCCGGTCCTTCGACCCGGACCTGTCCGGCGGCCCGACCTACATCCAGGAGTGGCTGGCCGACACCCCGCAGTTCGACACCAAGTGGGACTTCAAGAAGAACAAGACGTCGCTGCCGCCCGGCCTGAGCACGCCGGACGCGAAGACGCTGCGCTTCGAGTTCGCCAAGCCCCGCTGTGACCTGCCGTTCGCGGTCTCGCTGCCGACCACCGCGCCGCTGCCGGCCGACAAGGACACCGGCGTCGACCTGGACAAGCAGCCGTTCTCGTCCGGCCCGTACAAGGTCGCCAAGAACCAGGTCGGTGTGCAGATCACCCTGGACCGCAACCCCAACTGGGACCCGAACACCGACCCGGTCCGGCACCAGTACCCGGACCAGTTCGTCTGGAGCTTCGGCCCCACCGCGGACGCCGCCAACAACCGGGTGATCGCCGACAACGGCGCCGACCAGAGCGCGCTCGCCTTCAACACCGTGCCCGCCTCGCTGGTCGCCAAGGTGGCCGGGGACGCCACGCTCAAGTCGCGCAGCATCCTCTCCCCGACCCCGAGCGCCAATCAGTTGGTCATCAACAACCAGCGGGTCACCGACCTGAAGGTGCGTCAGGCGCTCAACTACGCCATCGACCGCGAGGGTCTAATCAAGGCGATGGGCGGGCAGACCGTCGCCGCGCCGCTGACCACGCTGATGCCGCCGGCCACCATCGGCTACAAGGCGTACGACGCGTACCCGGCGGGGGCCAACGGCAACCTCGACAAGGCCAAGGAACTGCTCGGCGGGAAGACACCCGAGCTGGTCCTCGGCGTCGCCGACAACTCCACCGAGCAGCAGCAGGGCGCCCAGCTCAAGGCGAACCTGGAGCGGGCCGGCTTCAAGATCACGCTGCGGAACATCTCCGACGACGCGAAGCTCGACGAGATCAAGAAGAAGGACAACCCCTGGGACCTGTACATCGGTAACTGGGCGGCGGACTGGCCGAGCGGGGCCTCGATCCTGCCGGTGCTCTACGACGGCCGCACCATCAAGGCCGAGGGCAACAGCAACCAGTCCTACTTCAACGACCCGGCGATCAACACCGAGATGGACCGCATCTCGGCGCTTCCTGCGGCCGAGCAGGGCCCGGAGTGGGCCAAGCTCGATGAGCGGATCATGAAGGAGCACGCGCCGGTGGTGCCGCTCTTCGTCGACGTGGCCTACAACGTGCACGGGTCCAAGGCGGGCGGGATCTTCATTTCCAGCGTCTTCGGCTACCCGTCGTTCGTGAACGCGCACGTCAAGCCGTAAGTCACACCGCAGACCAGCAGGGTCCTCTCCCGACAGCGCCGTCGGGAGGGGACCCTTCTGTTTCCACTGGTCGGCTCGACCAGGGGCGGTCCGGCGCCAATCATTCGTGTGGGACGTCGCCATCTAGGCAAGGCATGGCTCGTTGACCTGGACATCGCGTCCAGCCGCTGTAGAGCGCGCATTGTGGCGCAATCGAATCCCGCAGTCGCGTGGCCTTCAGGAGACGCCCGGCGTGCCGTCGCTCGAGACAATCAAATGAACTCGGCTCGGTATGGCCGGACGGCTTCGGCGCCACAGCCGGCTACTCATCGCGGTGCCCGGTCGGCGGCAGATCTGCGACATGCGCTAGGCCATCACTGAAGCAATCAATCTCAGGTGGCTCGACTCCGCAGGCGTGCCCGCGTGCTGATGTTCAACGCTCATTTCATACGGCGTCGCAGGCCGACGCTGCTGGTTCGCTGGTCTGGCAGATCCGAGCCGGGGGATCGGCTATGTGTCTCGGGCTTGGCCAAGTGCGACGAAAAATCTGTCGATCAGACGGGCCGGCACGATGGCGTTGACTGTGTTGATGAAGTCCTGATCATTGGTGTGCTCGCGTTGGTCGTCGATGTGGGCGAGGGTCTCGCCTGGCCACGATCTAGTGGATTCGTGCCATAGGGTCGCAGCGCGAAGCAGCGCTGCCAGCGCTTCGTCGTGGTGATCTTGTTGTTCAAGCACGACGCCGAGTTGGTGGTAGGTGCGGGCGCGGCCGTGCCGGTCGTTGAACTCCGGGACGATGTCGAGGGCCTGCCGGTAGTGCCGTTCGGCCTCCCCGAATCGCTGTTGCTCCTGCGCCACTGTGCCGAGTTGGTGGTAGGTGCGGGCGCGGCCGTGCCGGTCGTTGAACTCGAGGAAGATGTCGAGGGCCTGCTGGTAGTGCCGTTCGGCCTCCCCGAATCGCTGTTGCTCCTGCGCCACTGTGCCGAGTTGGTGGTAGGTGCGGGCGCGGCCGTGCCGGTCGTTGAACTCCGGGACGATGTCGAGGGCCTGCTGGTAGTGCCGTTCGGCCTCCCCGAATCGCTGTTGCTCCTGCGCCACCATGCCGAGTTGGTGGTAGGTGCGGGCGGCACCGTCCCGGTCGTTGAATTCCAGGACGATGTCGAGGGCCTGCCGGTAGTGCCGTTCGGCCTCCCCGAACCGCTGTTGCTCCTGCGCCACCACGCCGAGTTGGTGGTAGGTGCCGGCGGCGCTGTGCCGGTCGTTGAACTCCAGCTTGATGTCGAGGGCCTGCTGGTAGTGCCGTTCGGCCTCCTCGAACCGCTGTTGCACCTCCGCCGCCCTGCCGAGTTGGTGGTAGGTGCCGGCGGCGCCGTGCCGGTCGTTGAACTCCAGCTTGATGTCGAGGGCCTGCTGGTAGTGCCGTTCGGCCTCCTCGAACCGCCGTTGCTCCTCCGCCACCGTGCCGAGTTGGTGGTAGGTGCTGGCGGCGCTGTGCCGGTCGTTGAACTCCAGCTTGATGTCGAGGGCCTGCTGGTAGTGCCGTTCGGCCTCCCCGAACCGCCGTTGCTCCTGCGCCACCATGCCGAGCTGGTGGTGGATAATTCCTTGGCCTCTTCGTTCTCCGCTTGATTCCCTGAGGCTGAGTTCGGCCTGATAATGGCGGCCAGCTTCGTCGAGCTGGCGCAGTTCCAGAGCGGTCCGGCCAGCGAACCCGTGCAGGAAGGCACGTTCCAGCACACTGAAATCGTGGCCGTCGGGCTGATGGCGGCTGAGAACCTCCTCCAGAAGTATGGCGAGCGCGGGATGTTGGTTGTGCTGCTGGAGGTACACAGCGACCGCATTAATGAGCCGCGTAATAGGTTTGCCCGTACCGGTGCCATGGTCGGTCGCGGCGGTAAGGTTTGCGTATATGGCCCGGGCGAAGGCCTGGCCTGCAGCGCGCTGTTGAGGATCTCGTCCGGTGAGCAGTGTGTGAATGGTCCACGCGAGAGCGACGCAGAGGTGGTAATGCGCGTCGCGGGCGGCTTCCACGTGGGCAGGTTGGTCGTGCAGCCGGGTGCGCAGGAAGTACGGGAGGACCGGCACCACCTCCACCAGCGGCAGGTGTCGGTGGGGTGCCGCCAGGCCCACGCGGATGATTTCATCTACCGCCGCGGCGAGGTCGATATCACCGAGCGCCTGGACCGGATCGCTGGTCTGCAACTCTTCCTGATAGGCGGCCAGGATCGGGCCGGTGGGGATGGTGGCGGTGAAGGGGGCGAGGAGCAGCATGGACTGCTGCACCGCGGGATCCAGGTTGCCGTGGCTGTACTCGATGGCGCGGCGGATGATGCCCACCGGGTCGGCCGCGATGTCTCCCTGCCGCAGCTGAGCCAAGATCGCGGCGGGTGTGCTGCCCGCCAGGGCGGGCAGGACCACGGTCATCGGCAGGGGGAAGCCGCCGAGCAGGTCGACCAGCTCGCGCAGCGCGTCCCGGTGGTCAGGGTCACTGCGGTAGTGGCTGCCGCCGTGCTCGTGCAGGATTCGCTCGACCAGCTGTGAGGCAGCCTGTGGGTCCAGTCCGGTTAGGTCGTAGATGTTGGCGGCGAAAGTGCCGGGGGAAAGCCACGACTCGTCCTGCCGGGATCCGATCAGGACCAGACTGCGGCCGCCCCGCAGCCGGCGCAGCAGCTCTGCTAGCCGGGCGCGGTGGGTCTCGTCCAGGGCGTGCGGGATCGCCGCCGGGCCGGCGGTGATCGACTCGGCGTTGTCCAAGACGAGCAGGTAGCGGCGAGCCCGCAACAGCCCGGCGATGCGTTCCAGCCGGGCGGGTTCGCTGAGAGAATCGAACACCGCCTGCTCCACTGGGGTGAACAGCTGCTTGGCGAGCTCCCGCACGATCTGGTCCGCGGTCCACGCGCGGTCCTCGTAGGAGAACGCGAAGACTCGCTCCACCAGCCCAGTTCGTTGCCACCACCAGCCCAGATGTTCCAACAGCGTTGACTTGCCAGCCCCCGCCATGCCCCTTACCAGCAGTTCATTGCCGTCACTTGTCAGCAGCAGTCGCCTTTCTATGGCCTGTACGTCCAGATCTCGGCCCACGAACCCGTACCGTGGCATCGGCTCTGGAGCGACCGCCGCCTCCCGCTCGAAGAACTCCACCTCCTCCGCCGGCGTGCGCGGCCGCAGCCGCAGGTCGAGCGAGCGCTGGCTGAACACCACTGGCAGCACCCAGTCCTCCAGGTCGATGACCTGATCGAAGTAGCCGCGCCGGCCCCGCTGCTCGAACAGCACCCGCCGCGCCGCGTGCGCCGCCTCCACCGGCCGCGACCCGGCCGCGAACCTCCCATACAGCACCGGCATCGCGGCCGCCGCCGCGGAGACGGTCACCGAATAGGCCATCCCCATCGTCAACGGCACGCCCGCCTGCGCCAGTTGCTGCGCCAGTCCCGCCTCGGTCACGGACTGCGTCGCCGACTGACAGGCGTTCAGCACCGCCACCGGCACCCGATGCTCGGCCAGCAGCGACGCCACCTGCCCCGCCGGCACCGGCTGGGCGACACCATCGGAGGCGGTCTCGAAGAACAGCATCCCCTGCTGCCCCTCGAACGCCGGCACGTCCGCCGGGTCGAACGTCAACCGACCGCCACGGCGGCCCTCCTCCAGCGTCGCGTGCCCACCGAACAGGCCGTGCACGTCGAAGTGCACCACCTGGAACCAGCCGGTCCCGAACACGTCCGTCTTCGTCTGTAGCGCCTGCCGCAGCGCCGCCCACGTCCCCGGCCGGACGAACTCCACGGTCACCGGCACCTCGGCCAACCGCAACGACTCCAGCAGCGGCCGGGATACCGTCCGGTATCCCACGTCTTTCGGCCCATCCGGCCGCGCGGTCACCACCAGGATGTTCACTGCGGCCCGTTCGGCGGGCAGGTCGAACCGCGTCCCCTGACCGGCGACGCGGCGGGTCAACGGCAACCGCACCGCCAGCGGTGTCCCGAACTCCGGATCCCGCAGCGCCTCCCAGTGCAGCTGGTGCAGTCCCGCCGAACCGACCACCTCGATCCGGCAGCCGTCGAATCCGGACTCCCGCAGCCGCCGGTAACTGTTCCTGGCACCCTCGTTCGGGAAGAGTTGCTCGAACAGCGCCTGCCCGTACTCGGCCACCGCCCGCGCCGCCGCGTCCCGGCGATCCCAGTCCAGAAACGGGAACCGCAGGTGCTCCTCGAAATACCAGATCAGCTCCCGCTCCTGCGCAGTATCGAACGGGTTCGCCACCACCGCCGTGTGCTCGGCATCGCCGACGTGCACCTCGACGGTGAAGGAGCCGTCGTCCCGGGCCGACCGCTCCCGAACCGTGATGACAGTCACGACCGGGTCTTGCGCATCCGGACGACCACCACTCGATCACCAGCCGCCGTTATCGACTCCACCAGCTCTAGATCAGTCACCTCGGCCGGCTTCGCGGACGAACGCACCACCAGCCGCCGTACCAGCTCGAACAGCACTGTGCTCGCGACGTTCACCGCCAACGGCACTACGACCAGCTCCAGCAGGCCGGGCAGGAAAACCTCACCGCCCGGCCGCCCAGCCGATGCCGCACCGAGCGCCGCAGCTTCCGGGTCCGCCCGCCACACCACGGCGAGATCCTCCGCGCCAACACCGACCGAGGAGTCCACAGCAACGAGCAAACGATCCACAATGCCTCCCCATACGCCCACCGAACACCAACCAAACCACTCGGGAAACCACGTGCGGAAGCCACATCACTCCACCAATACCAACCAGACGGCCATCCGCTCGCGCCGATCGTCTAGGCCATTCCACCGGCCACCTCACAATCAAGATCGCCGGATCGTTCATTGACATGAGTGCGTATCGACGTCACAGGAAACGCTGTCGGCGAGAATCGCAGATTGGTCGGTAGAGCAGCCTCTGATGGCGCGGCGCATCCGCGCAACCGCCCATGAGCGTCGTCCTATTGGGGCGAGGTGTTGTACTGGTCGAGCGTCGCCTTGGACGTGGATGCATCCCGGAAGGTCAGCTCCCAGGGGCCGGTGTTGACGTCCATCTCCTTGCCGAACCCGACCCACTTCCCGGTCATCCGTCGGCCGGTGGGCTCCACCAGTAGCTGGATCGCGCCGTGGTACCGGGCTCCCCGGTAGTAGCCGGCGGGATCGGTCTGCTCCACCCAGGTGCCGGTGACCACGGCACCGTCCACGGTGAGATCCATTGACAGCGACGAGGCCGCCGAGCCAGGCAGGCTGCGTATGGTCAGTCGGTCCCCGTGCTGAAGGACGACCACGAAGTGCTGCCCGGCGAAGGATTCTCCCCGGCCGCTGGAGTGGTATTGGTAGCGGCTGAGCCAGACGCCCTCGTACGACCCGTGGACCGCGAGTGGCTTGGGCGTGGGTGTGGCCAGGCTGGACATGGGTGAAGTCAGGTCGTGCCCGCCGTGTTGGTCATCGACGACCTGGCCATTGGGTATCGCGGCGAAGCCGAGCAGCGAGACCGGCAGGCCGGCGACGACCTCCAGGGCGCGGGCGTACACGGGCCGCGGTGCGGCGATCGCGCCGGACTCCCAGCGCTGGACAAGTCTCTTGTTGGCGTCGTTGGGCTCGCCGACGCGGCGGCCGGCCGCCTGAAGCGCGCGGGCGGACAGTTCCTGGCTCATGTGCATCCCCTGCAGACCGCGCGTAGAGCGGTGTTCGGGGCGTCCATGCCCGTCACAATAGCGCTGTGTTACCTCGATGTCACCCTTGGTGTGCCTGGCCCGCGAGGGGTCGACGCGCCAGGCGGCATCTCGACGTCATGGTGCGCAGCACGCGCCAGCGGAGCTTGCCGGGCCAACGGAGGTAGTGGTGAGTAGTCGTTAGGACGTTCGTGCGATGGGGGCAACGAGAGCGTTCAGCCAGCGTGACACCGTGTTCGTTCGATGTACTGTCCGTAGCAGTGGTCCGCCGATCCGGTCTGAGCTGCTTGCTTGTCGATTGGGGCGTCGTCGTGTCGCATGTCGATCCGCGCTTCGGTGCCCAACTGCGTGCGCTTCGCACCGAGCGGGGGCTTTCGCTGCGAGCGCTGGGTCAACTCGCTCACCGGGGCAAGAGCCACCTGCACGATCTGGAAACCGGAGCGAAGGCTCCCACCCCCGACACGGCCAGACACCTCGACGAAGTGCTGGAGGCCGACGGGACGCTCATCCGTCTTGTGGACGAGCCCGTCGACCACAACACCGAGGCCGGGGAGTTGCTGGCTCGGGTGCGGGTCAGCGATGTCAGCGCCGAGACGCTCGCTCGGATCGAGGCGGGTGTGGACGACCTGGCGAGCGCGTACGCGCTCGTGCGGCCGGTTGATCTGCTGCCGCTGGTGCGTCGCCAGTTGGCCTATGTGGGGCGGCTCCTCGACGGTCGTGGCACGTTGGCGCAGCGTCGGCGGCTCGTCGTTGCCGGTGGTTGGCTGACTGTGCTGCGGGCAACGGTTCACATCGACCTGCTGCAACAGCCCGCCGCAAGCGCTCATCTGCGTACGGCCATGGCTCTTGCCGAGCATGCTGAGCATCCGGAGATCCAGGCGTGGTGTCTGGAGACGCAGGCGTGGGACTGGCTCACCCAAGGCGACTGCCGGCGGGCGATGGACCTTTCGCGGCAGGCGCAGCGGGTGGCGCCTCGGGGTAGTTCGGCGTACATCCAGGCGACCGCCCAGGAGGCGCGAGTCTGGGCCCGGTTGGCTGACGTGCGGCGGACGCGTGATGCGCTGGATCGTCTGGAGCGGTTGACAGCCAACTTGCCGGTGCCAGAGCGGGCCGAGCACCACTACCGGTATGACCCGACAAAGGCGTTGGCGTACACGGCGACCACGCTGTCGTGGGCGGGTGACCCAGCCGCCGAGCAGATGGCCCGGATTGCCTTGGCGGAATTGGACCCGCGCGGCGATGGTGGTGCGCGACCACGGCGCTCGGCCTCTGCCCGTCTGGATCTCGCGATGGCGCTGTTGGCCGCCGACCAGCCGGACGAGGCGAGCGTCGTCGCTGCCGACGCGGTTCGGTCGGGGCGGGTGGTGTCCTCGAACTGGTGGCGGGCGCGGGAGGTGCTCCGCAAGGTCGAGCACACCGGGACGGCGGAGGCGGCAGCATTCCGCGAGGTGTACGAGGCGTACCAGCCCGTGGCTCGATAGCGGACGCCGCGGGCGACCAGCGGACAAGCGCTAGCTTTCTGTCACCGCCTGTTCACCCGATGCTCTGAGTGAGGGCGGGAGCAGTACGAGCAGGTCGCCAAAGCGAAACAACCTGCCCCTGACAGCGGAGGTGGGAATGAGCGGCAAGGACGACACCGGTACGCCCAACACGGGCGAGCAGATCGATGCCGCCGAACGGGAGGAAGCCAAGCGGCGGTTGCTCGCGCAGGCCGAGGCGGAGCGGATACCGGTGCAGGAAACGACTCGGGTCGTGCCTGATCGGCGGTGGCGTGGTGAGCCGTGATCCGGTGCCGATCGGTCGGCGGGTCGCGTACCTGCGGGTGCGGCGGAGGTTGTCGCAGCAGTCGTTCGCGGATCGGTTGGGGAAGTCGAAGAGCTGGGTGGACAAGGTCGAGCGTGGGGTCCGTGCCCTGGAGCGGGTGTCGACCATCCGGGAGATCGCGGCGGTGCTGAGGGTCGATCCGGCAGCCCTGCTCGGTCGCGATGTTCAGCCCGCCGAGGTAGCTGAGCGTCGCGAGGGCGTCGCCCGGATTCGGGCGGCGTTGTCGGCGTACCCAATGGCTTTTGGTCGCTCGGCGGACCGTGACGTGATGTCGCCCGATCGGTTCGCGCGGGAGGTGCGGCATGCGTGGGTGACCTACCAGCACTCCCGCTACCCGCGTCTGGTCGAGCTGCTGCCCACGTTGCTGACCGAGGTTCACCGCGCCCACGCGCAAACCGGGCGGGCAGCGGTGGTGGAGGCGTATCGGGTGACGGCGGCGCTCCTGATCAAGCTGGGGGAGGGGAGCCTCGCCTGGCTGGCCGCTGACCGGGCGATGTCCGCCGCTGCCGCTGACCGGGTGTTGTTGGGCTGCGCGGCGGTGCAGCTCGGTCAGGTGCTGCGGGCGTCGGCGCGGGCAAGGCCGGTCATGCTCGCCGCCGCTTCCCAGATCGCCCCGGGCACGCCAAAGGAGATGTCGCTGCGGGGATCGCTGCTCGTGCAGGCCGCCCTGATCGCGGCCAGGGCGGGTGACGACCGGGTGGTCGGTGACCTGCTGGACGAGGCCGCCGAGCTGGCCGTTCAGGTGGGCGACGGACACGACCATCACTGGACGGCGTTCGGGCCGACGGCCGTCGAGCTGGCGCGGGTCGCCGCCGCCGTGGAGCTGGGCGACGGGCCGCAGGCGGTCGCTCGGCACGAGAAGGCGATCGGGCGAGACGGGTGGCGGTGGCTGCCGATCGAGCACCGGGCCGCGCACCTGATCGACGCGGCGCGCGCCTACCTCCAGACGGATGACCCCGCCAACGCGGCCCGGGTTCTGTTGCGGGCCGACAGCATCGCGCCCGCCGAGATCCGCCACCGGCCAGCCGCCCGGGACGTGGTCGCCCAGGTCGCCGGTGACCCGGACGCTCCACCGACGATTACGCAGCTCGCCATCGGCCTCGGGGTGCTGCGAGCCTGGCGGCCTACCCCAGATAGGCCCAGTTCGGCGGGCGGCTCGTCGGGTAGATCCGCCATGTCGTAGTGATCGCGCGGGGCATCGCGACGCGCAGCCTTGACAGCGCTGGGGGACCGTCAAATAATTCAGCCATTGAACAAATTGCCCGTCGCCGTGACCTGTCACGACGATGACCAGATCTGGTGCGGCTCGGACTCGACCGCCCGCGACGAACACCACGCCCGCTCGTCCGGCTCGCCGTCGCTTACCTGATCCGCCCCCTCCCAACCACGCCAGCTGACCCGTCATCGACAACCCTCGGGAGGAACGGTGCCGCTCGTCGCCGGGGTCGACTCGTCGACCCAGTCCTGCAAGGTCGTTATCCGCGACGCCGAGACCGGGAAGCTGGTGCGCGAGGGCCGCGCACCGCACCCGCGCGGCACCGCTGTGCCGCCGGCCGCGTGGGAGGCGGCGCTGTCCGACGCGGTCGCACAGGCTGGCGGTCTGGACGACGTGGCGGCCGCCTCGGTCGCCGGGCAGCAGCAAGGCATGGTGTGCCTGGACGCCGAAGGGGCGGTGGTTCGGGACGCCTTGCTGTGGAACGACACCCGCTCGGCCGGCGCCGCCGCCGACCTGATCTCGGATCTCGGTGGCGGCGAGGCCGGGCGGCGAGCCTGGGCGGAGGCGGTCGGCCTGGTGCCGGTGGCCAGCTTCACCGTCAGCAAGCTGCGCTGGCTAGCCTCGGTCGAGCCGGAGAACGCCGCCCGTACGGCTGCGGTGTGTCTGCCGCACGACTGGCTGACCTGGCGTCTGGCCGGCGCGCCGGGGCTGGATGCTCTGCGCACCGACCGCAGCGACGCCAGCGGAACCGGGTACTGGTCGGCCGCGACCGGTGAGTACCGTTCGGACCTGATCCAGTTGGCGTTCGGTCGGGATGGCCTGCTGCTGCCGCAGGTGCTCGGGCCGACCGACCGGGCCGGGCACCTGCGCACCGGCGCGCCGCTGGGTCCCGGCGCTGGCGACTGCGCCGCGGCGGCGCTGGGTGTCGGTGCCGAGTTGGGCGACGTCATCGTGTCGATCGGCACCTCCGGCATTGTGTCGACCGTTTCTGACGTGCCGGCCGCCGACGCGAGCGGAATCGTGGCCGGATTCGCCGATACGACCGGCCGTTTCCTGCCGGTGGTGTGCACGCTCAACGCCGCCCGGGTGCTGGACGCGGCCGCGACGATGCTGCGGGTGGACCACGCGGAGCTGTCCGCGCTGGCGCTGTCCGCCCCGCCGGGCGCCGACGGGCTGACCCTGGTGCCCTACCTGGAGGGTGAGCGCACACCGAACCGACCACACGCCACCGGAGCCGTGCACGGCCTGACCCTGCGGACCTCGACCCCCGCGCACCTGGCCCGTGCGGCGGTGGAGGGCATTCTGTGCTCACTCGCCGACGGGCTGGACGCGATGATCGCGCAGGGCGCGACGGTCAATCGGGTCGTCCTGGTCGGCGGCGGCGCCCGCTCGGAGGCGGTGCGCCGGATCGCGCCTACGGTCTTCGGCTGCCCCGTGCTCGTCCCCCCACCGCTGGGGGAGTACGTCGCGGACGGCGCCGCCCGCCAGGCGGCCTGGGTGGTGTCGGGCGGGCAGCGGCCGCCGGCGTGGACGGTCGGGCAGGTCGAGGTGTACGACGCCGACGCCGTGCCGGCTGTCCGCGAACGGTACGCCGTCGCCCGCGCAAACGTCCTCGGCCACGCTCACTGACGGCACGTCCATCGCCGTCACCGCCATGCGGTAACTGACCCGAATGCTTCCCCCCGCCAACATCCCAGCCGCGACCAGCGCGCCAGGGACTCACGGCGCAGCGCGACGACGTCCACTTCCTGCGTCTCTACCTGGTGTCGCCGTTGTACGCCTCGGATCCGACGGAGTGCGGACGACCGGCCGAGCCGTGTACCGCCGATCAGGAAGCCGGCAGGGCGGACGCGCGTAGTGCCGCGGCCAGCCACTCGTACGGGAACCGTTCCGGCGGCGCGTTGTTCACTGTGGTGACGAGTTCCATGTACCGGTCGTACGGTCCTTCCTGCTCCGGCGGCGTGCGGTCCCACTCCGCGCCCTTCAGCATGTGGTCGGCGGCCTGGACCCGGAACTCGGGTGTGTCCGGGATGCCGGGGCTGTCCGGTGTCGCGAAGATGCCGGTCAGCCACCCGATCCACTGGTCGGCGATCTCCCGGCCTCTGGGCGAGTCCGGCGGCACCTGCTCGCGCGCCGCGTCCATCACCGGCTGGCCGATCGCCGCGCCCTCTTCCAGGGCGTCCAGCATCGGCGACGAGGTCATCAACGGCCCGGCCCCGGTGGTGCACGCCTCGTGCAGCTCACGGCGTACGGTCTGCCGGACCTCGGTGTCCCGGACCAGCTCGGCCAGCTCGATCCACGCCTCCAATTGGGCCGCGGTGGGATGTTCGGGCAGCTCCGGACGGGCCGCCCGCCACCACTCAACCATCCGCTCCGGCGGCTCCCAGCCGGTGGAGACCTCGGTCCAGAACTCGTCGACCAGCCGGTCGCGTTCCTCGTCCGGCATGCCGACCAACTTGTGCATCAGCGTGACCTGCTCGGCTGTGGAGTCCTGCCGCAGGATGGCCGACAGCACCGCGCGCCGGCTGCGTAGCCGTGCCTCCTGCCGTTCCAGCAGGGCCAGGTGGGTGGTGGCCAGCTCGCGCAGCGTCGCCTCGCCGGCCAGCACCCGCCGGATCTCGTCCAGGCCGGCGTCCAGTTCCCGTAGCGTCCGGACCAGTTCCAGCCGGGCGATGGCCGACACGTCGTACAGGCGGTGGCCGGCCGGGGTGCTGGCGGCTGGCGTGACGACACCGGCGTCCGCGTAGTACCGGACGGCGCTGACGCTCAGGCCGGCCCGCCGGGCGACATCCCCGATGGCGTACAGCTCGTCTCTGTCCACGACGCCCACTATGCGATCTCAAGCGGCTTGAGATGCAAGCCCGTCGTGCGAGCGGCATGGTCGCGGTGGAGCGCGACAGCCGAGCTTCCGCCGCGATCAGGGGACGATCACCACGGCGCCGCGCACGCCGCCTTGGGCCAGCCGCTCGTGGGCGGCCGCCGCGTCGGCGAAGGGGTACACGTCAGCGACCCGGAGCGGGATGTCGCCGCTGGTGACGAGTTTGACCAGTTCGCCCAGCCGGGATCCGTCCGGTAGCACCTCCAGCGCGAAGGTCCGGATTCCGCGCACCGGCTCCGGGCGAAGTGGGGGCGACGCGGCCACGTAGCCGCCGCCGTCCCGAATGAGGTCCAGCAGCGAGGAGCCGATCACCGCCAGGTCGATGACCGCGTCGAACGGCTCCGTCGGATCGTCGGCGCTCGACAGGAACGCCGCGCCCAGCGACTCGACGAACTCGCGGTCGCCGGCTCGGGCGAGTCCCGTGGCGTGCAGACCGTTCGCCCGGGCCAGCGCCAGAACGAATCCACCGACCTGCCCGGCGGCGCCGGTGACGAGCACGGTCGAGCCCGCCGGAAGCGCGAGCAGGTCGAGTGCCTGAACAGCGGTGAGGCCATTGGTCGGCAGGGTCGCCGCCTCGGTGGCGGGGACGCCGGTGGGCGCGGAGGTCAGCCAGGCGGCGTCGAGGACCACGTACTCCGCGTGGGCGCCGACCGTGGTCTGTAGCCACGGCGAGAAGCCGATGACCTCGTCGCCGGTCGTGAACCCGTCGACCGATGGGCCGACCGCGTCGATGCTGCCGGCAACGTCCCAACCGGGCGTGTACGGCAGGGCGGTCGGCAACGGAGCCGGGAACCGACCGGAGCGGATCATCAGATCAACCGGATGTACCACTGACGCCGCGACCCGCACCCGCACCTGCCCCGGCCCGGGCTCGGGCACCGGCACCTCGGCCACGTGCAGGACCTCCGGTCCTCCGAACTTGTCATAGCTGACTGCGCGCATCGCCGTCTCCTTCGTGGGATTTCGTGATCACCACGACCGTACGAATCATCGGCACTATGAGAAAGTAGGTACCGTAAAGTGCCTAGGGCACCAAAGGGAGGCAACATGGCGACGTCGACTGCGGCACAACGCCGCGAACAGGCCAAACGTGACTACGATGCGTTCCTGGAACAGTGCCCGACCCGCGAGCTGCTGAGCAGGCTCACCGACAAGTGGGTCGCCCTGGTGATCCCAGCGCTCGTCGACGGCCCGCAGCGGCACGGCGAGCTCGCCCAGCGCATCGCCGGCGTCAGTCAGAAGATGCTCACCCAGACCCTGCGGACGCTGGAGCGCGATGGCCTGGTCACCCGCACGGTCACCGCGTCGGTGCCGGTCCGCGTCGACTACGAGCTCACCCCGCTCGGCCATGAACTGTTCCCGGTCATGATTGCGATTAAGAACTGGGCGGAGACGCACATGGACCGCGTCTTCGAAGCCCGAACCCAGTACGACGCACGCCCCTGAGAACCTGCGACGCCGATCACGCCGGAGTCCGCCGGGACCGATGGCTCGCGAGCTTGTCACTGGCGGCGGCTATGGTCCGCGCCGTGGATGACACCTCGACGGCCCGACAGGCCGCCCACGCCTACGTTGATCTTCTGGAGCGCCGCGACTGGCCCGGATTGGCCGCCCTGCTCACCGATGATGTGGTCTACGAGATGCCGCAGACTCGGGAGCGCATTCGCGGCAGGGACGCGTTCCTGCGGTTCAACACCGAGTATCCCGGCGATTGGCACCTGCGGCCGCGACGGGTGATCGCCGATGGCCGCCTGGCTGCTCTGTTGCTCGACGTTCGCGTCGGTGCCGAGCAGCAGGACGCGTGCGTCTGGCTGGAGATGTCCGAGCATGGGCTGATCAGCAAGATCATCGACTACTGGCCCGAACCTTACGATCCGCCGCAGGGCCGGGAACACCTCGTGGAACGTTGGTGACCGTGACCGTTACAGCAGGTGGGTGCGGAGGAAATCCAGCTCCAGGGGGAGTAGCCGCTCGGCGGTGCCGTTCGCGGCCAGGTGGGTGGCCCCGGTCAACGGCAGCACGGCGTGTGGCCGGCCGGTGCTCAGCAGGGCCGCGGAGAGCCGGAGCGTGTGCGCGGCCACCACGTTGTCGTCCGCCATGCCGTGTACCAGCAGCAACGGTCGGGCCTGGTCCGGGGCGGTGACCGGCTCGGCGGCCAACTCGACAAGCGAGTGGTGCGCGTAGATGTCCAGGCCGTCTTCCGGCAACCCCAGATAACGCTCGGTGTATGCGGTGTCGTACAGCGCCCAGTCGGTCACCGGGGCGCCCGCGATCCCGCACCGGAACAGCTCCGGGTGGCGCAGCACCGCCAACCCGGCCAGCCACCCACCGAACGACCAACCGCGCACCCCCACCCGGCCCAGGTCCAGATCCGGGTGCTTGCCGGCGAGCGCGGTCAGCGCGTCGATCTGGTCGGCCAGGATCACGTCGGCGACCCGCCGGTGGATCGCCTTCTCGAACGACGGCGCCACGCCCGGCGTACCCCGGTTGTCGATGGTGACCACCGCGAACCCGGCGTCGGCCCACCACTGCCGTTCCAACCACGCGGCCCGCGCCGCCACGACCTCCTGGTGCCCGGGGCCGCCGTAGATGTCCAGCAGCACCGGCAGCCGCCGGCCCGTCACGTGGTTGTCCGGGTAGAGCACCGCCGCCGGCAACCGCCGGTCGGTCACCCGTTCCAGCAGCGGCAGCGGAGAGTACGGCGGGGTGGCGGCGAACGAGCGCAGCTCGGCGATCTCCTGACCGCCGCGACGGACCGTCCAGCGCACCCCGGCGTGATCCAGCGACGCGACGCCGACCGCCAGCACGTCCCCGCCCACCGCGGCGGTGTACCAGCCGGAGTCGGTGGTGAGCCGGCGCGCGTCCACCCCACCACCGATGGTGGTGCGGACCCGGAACAGGTGCCGCTCGCTCGGCTCGCCGTCGCTCGCCTCCACCAGCAGGTCGGCCGGGCCGGCGGCGGCCGGCAGCCGACCCACCACCCGCCGCACGTACAGCGACGGCGGGGTGAGCAGGGTGCCGTCCGCGAACAGGCACCGGGCGTCGTACCCGTCGTGAGCCAACTCCCCACCGACCAGCACCCGGCCGTCCGGCAGGTGGGCCGGGGTGCCGGCGATCGGTTCGACCCAGCGTGGATCGGCCAACTCGGCGTGCACCTGCGTCTCGCCCGTCCGCGGGTCCACGGCCAGCACCAGCCCGTGCTGCTGCGAGCGGCGCAGCACGGTGATCAGCGGGCTGCCCTCACCCCAGCTGACCCCGGTCAGATACGGGTAGGTTTCCCGGTCCCAGTGCACGTCGACCCAGCCGTCGTCCAGGTCCAGCAGGTGCAGGCTGACCTCCGCGTTCGGCCCGCCGGCCCGGGGGTACGCGACGGCGGTCGGCGCGCTCGCCGGCTCCGCCGGGTCGTGCAGGTGCCACCGCTCCAGGCGGGACTCGTCGACCCGGGCGGCGAGCACCATACGGCCGTCCGGCGCCCACCAGTACCCCCGGAACCGGCCGAACTCCTCCGCCGCGATGTGCTCGGCCAACCCCCAGCTCACCCCGGCGTCCTCGCCGGCCAGCAGGGTGTCCGTGCCGTCGGGGTCGATCACCCGCAGCTCACCCCGGCGCACACTCTCGGCCGCGTCGGTCACGTACGCCAGCCGCTGCCCGCTCGGGTCCGGACGTGGGTCCAGCACCGGGCCGACGGCCGCCACCTCCACCACGTCGCCGTGCACCAGATCGGCCCGGAACAACCGCCCGGCCAGCGCGAACACCGCAACCCGGCCGGCGGCGTCCAACGCGTACGAGCCGATGCCGGCGGCGCTGAGCCGCAGCCGCTCGCGCAGCGCGCGTTCACCGGGGGAAAGGGACCGGACGTCCCCGCCCTCGCCGAGCAGGGTCGCCGGATCGGCGACCAGCCGCTCCTCGCCGGTGGCCACGTCCAGCAGCCAGAGCGCATCCGCCGGATCCTCGGGGCCGGCGGAGCGCAGAAAGATCACCCGGGAGCCGTCCTCAGCCACCGAGACAGCGCGTGGCGCGCCGTGGCTGAACCGGCGGGTGCGGGCGGCCAGCTCCGGAAAGTCCACACGCCAAATCGTAGAGCCGGAGCGGAGGTGATGTGGCCGACCTGGGCGGACGCGTCAGCGTCGGCCGGGGGAGAACCGCCAGTTAGAGTGACCGTCGTGACGATGCTGCCCGACCGCCGCCTGCTGCTGGTCCACGCGCACCCCGACGACGAGTCGATCGGCACCGGCTCGACGATGGCCCACTACGCCGCCGACGGCGCGCACGTCACGCTGGTGACCTGCACGCTCGGCGAGGAGGGCGAGATCCACGTCCCCGCGCTGGCCCAGCTCGTCGCCGCCGAGGCCGACCAGCTCGGCGGGTACCGGATCGCCGAGCTGGCCGCCGCGTGCGCCGCGCTCGGTGTCAGCGACCACCGCTTCCTCGGCGGCGCCGGGCGCTACCGCGACTCGGGGATGATGGGGCTGGCGACCAACGAGCACCCCCGGGCCTTCTGGCAGGCCGACCTCGACGAGGCCGCCGGGCATCTCGTGGAGATCATGCGGGAGGTACGTCCGCAGGTGCTCGTCACGTACGACCCGAACGGCTTCTACGGCCACCCCGACCACATCCAGGCGCACCGGGTGGCCATGCGCGCCGTCGAGCTGGCCACGGCCGAGGGCTGCGCCCCGCTGAAGGTCTACTGGACGGCCATGCCGCTCAGCGTCCTGGAGGCTGGCATGACGCACTTCGCCGAGTCCTCGGACAACCCGTTCGGTGGCATCGAGGACATCGCCGACCTGCCCTTCGGCACCCCGGACGCGCAGATCGCCGCGCGGATCGACGGCACCGACCAGCACACGGCCAAGGAGGCCGCGATGCGGGCGCACGCCACCCAGATCCCGGCCAACTCCTGGCTCTACTCGATCGCCGGTAACTTCGGCGGCGAGTTCATGGGCGTGGAGTTCTTCACCCTCGCGGTCGGTGAGAAGGGCCCGGGCACCGGGCCGTACGGCTGGGAGAACGATCTCTTCGCCGGCCTGCCCGCGAAGATCGCCCCGGACCGGTCCCCGGTCGCGGCGGCGGGTCTCCGGTGACCCTGCCGGCCGCACCGATGACGGTCGTGGAGGACCAGGAAGCCCCGCCCCCGGCAGGGCCGCCGCCGCGACTGCTGGACCTGGGCGTCCGGCTGTTCGGTGCGATCGTCGTGGTCGTCGCCGGAGTGCTGACCGGCGTGCTGGAGCTTCTCCTCGCCACGGTGCGGGTCAGCGGGCAACTGATCGGCGTGTCGGTGCTCCTCGCCATCGGCGCCAACATCGTGCTGAGCTGGTTCGCGTACGAGGCGGTCGGCCGTCGCTGGGCGGTGGCGCTGCCGGCGGTGCCGTGGTTCGCGCTGATGGCGGTCGCCGCCATCCGGACCAACGAGGGCGACCTGCTGTTGGCCGGCGACAACTGGGTCGGGCTGGCCATGATCGTGGCCGGCGCGATGACCTTCGCGGTGATGGGCTTCCGGCAGATTCTCGCCCCGCAGCCGCCCACGCTCGGCGGCTGACGCCGGGCTGGTTCTCGGCTGCTGCCCCCTGCGGCCGGGTTGTTGCCGGGTGATGACGTCTCCCAGGTAAGGGTGGTAAATATTCCTGCCAGGGATGCGAACCCCGCGACGGGGCGTACGGCAGGAGGGTCCGGCGATGGACAAGCGGTGGCGTGACCTCGGGGTGCTCGTAGCAGCGCTGTTCGCGGTCAACGTGGTCGCCCGACTGATCACCCGGTTCGGCTTCGACGGTGACGACACCGCCGCCGACCGGGTGTCGCTGGCGATGTTCACGGTGATCGGCTTGATCCTCGCCGTGGTCGCCTTCCGCTGGGGTCGTCGCCGGCCGCTGGCGGACTGGGCCGCCGACATGGCCCTCGTGGTGCCGGTCGCGATGCTGCTGACCGTGCTGGTCGGGCCCCTGCTGGTCGGTCACAACCCGTTCGCCGGCGGCGCGGGGACGTTCTTCGCCCAGATCTGGCTCTACCTGCTCGCCACCGGCGCGGGGTTGTTGATCGGCTACCTGGTGCTCACCGCGCTCGGCCGTGACTACCGCTCTCAGCAGCTCAAGCGGTACGCGGAGGTCAAGGCCGCCAAGCCCCGCCGAGTCGTCCGCCGCTGACCACCGCCCAGCCCGTCCGTCCCGACGTTGCGGCCGTCCGTCGGGGGCCGGTTCGTGTGGCTGTCCGTCGGGGGCCGGTTCGTGTGGCTGTCCGTCGGGGGCCGGTTCGCGTGGCCGTCCGTCGGGGCCCGTTCGCGTGGCCGCCCGTCCAGGGCTGTCTCGTGCGGCCGTCCGCCGGGGCCGTTCGGTGGCCGCCCGTCCGGGGCCCTTCGTGCCGCCGCACGAACGCCGCTTGATCGACTCGGCTTCCTTGAAGTCGCGGTATCCGAGCGCCCAGGACACCGCGACTTCCTGAAAGCCGAGTTGATCACCGCGCCGGGCCGCCTCACCCTGGACGGTAGGGCGGTAGGGCGGTAGGGCGGGCGGGCGTTCGGGCGGTCGGGCAATCGGCGGGCGGCCGGGGAGCAGGGGTCAGTTCGGGGCGACCCGGGTCAGGTAGGTGTGGTGGGTGACGAGGCCGAGTCGCTGGTAGAGCGCGACCGCCGCCGTGTTGCGTTGCTCGACCTGGAGGAACGCGTGCGTCGCGCCGCCGGACACGCCCCAGCTGGCCAGTTCGTGGATCACGCGGCGGGCCAACCCCTGTCGGCGGGCCGCCGGTAGTACCTCGATCAGGCTGAGGCCCAGCCAGCGCCCCTGGCCGGTCACCGTGCCGCGACCGACGGCCACCAGGGCGTCGTCGGCGTACACGTGGGCGAAGCGGACCTGGTCCACGGCGGTGAGCACGTGCCAGGCGGCGTCCGGCAGGCCGCCCTTGCGGCCGGCGGCGATGGCCAGCCACTGGTCGCTGGGCGCGGTGGTCAGCTCGACGACCGCACCGGCCGACCCGCTGGCCGACCCGCTGGCCGACCCGCTGGCCGGGCCGCTGGCTGGCGCCGACGTCAGCAGGGGCAGCGGCGCGGTCTGCACCAGCGTCGGTGGGCGGGTGCCCCAGCCGCGGGCGTCCAGTTCGGCGCCGACCGGTGCGGCGAGGGGCAGCGGCGTGTTGATCATCGCGGCTTGGCCCAGCTCGGCGTACCAGCGCTCCACCGCGTCGACCGCGGCGGCCAGTGGGCGGTCCGGGTCGCCGATCGGCAGCGCCGAGTTGGCCCGCCCGGTCCAGCCCTCGGCCGAGCGGAGCAGCCAGTCACCGAGCCGGCCCCGGGTCGGTGCCGGCCATGCCTCGTCGGCGGCCCGCTCCAGCGCGACGACCGCGGCGGCGGTTGGTCGACGGGTCGGCGGTACGCGTTTGGCGCGGTGGACCTGTGCCACCGGCACCCGTAGCTGTCCCTGCGCGGTGGCCAGCGTGAGATGAGTCTCGCTCAGCTCGATCAGCTCGCCGAGGGCATCGGAGAATAGCGGGCGGCCTTCGCGAATCCCCACAATCCGGCGGACCACGATTCGGTGTCCCACATCCTGCTGTCGGAGCACGATCGACCCCCTCCCCGGCGAGATACTAGGCTCTTACCGTCGCGGGAGATCGCGGCGAGTCTTGCGGAGGAGAAGACCGGTGACCTACATCATCGCCGAGCCGTGCGTAGATGTGCTCGACAAGGCATGCATCGAGGAGTGCCCGGTCGACTGCATTTACGAGGGCAATCGGATGCTCTACATCCACCCCGACGAGTGCGTCGACTGTGGTGCCTGTGAGCCCGTCTGCCCCGTGGAGGCGATCTTCTACGAGGACGACGTCCCGGAGCAGTGGAAGGACTACACCGGCGCGAACTACGAGTTCTTCGAGGACCTGGGCTCGCCCGGTGGCGCTTCGAAGGTCGGCAAGGTGGAGAAGGACGCCACCTTCGTCGCCGCGCAGCCGCCGCGCGGCGAGGGCCACTGAACCGGCCCGCGCCGGTCTCGTCGCGGCTGCCCGAGTTCACCTGGGACACCCTGGACGCCGCGGCCACGCTGGCCGCGGCGCATCCGGAGGGCCTGATCAACCTCTCCATGGGTACGCCGGTCGACCCGGTGCCCGAGGTGATCCGGCGGGCGTTGGCTGACGCGTCCGATGCTCCCGGTTACCCGCTGACCGCCGGCACCCCGGCGTTGCGGGCGGCGATCGCGGCGTGGGTGTCCCGAGCCTGCGGCGCTGGCGTCGACGGTCTCGGTGTGCTGCCGACCATCGGCTCGAAGGAACTGGTGGCCTGGCTGCCCACGCTGCTCGGCATCGGCCCGGGTGACGTGGTGGTGGTGCCGTCGGTCGCGTACCCCACCTACGAGGACGGGGCCCGGCTGGCCGGCGCCACCGTCGTGCGTACCGACTCGCTCACCTCGCTCGGGCCGACCCCGCGGGTCCGATTGGTCTGGGTCAACTCGCCCGGCAACCCGACCGGCCGGGTGCTGCCCGCGGCGCACCTGCGCAAGGTGGTCGACTGGGCCCGTGAACGCGGCGCGGTGGTCGCGAGCGACGAGTGCTACCTGCCCCTGGGCTGGTCGGCCGAGCCGGTTTCGGTGCTGTCTCCGCAGGTCAGCGGGGGCAACTACGCCGGGGTGCTGGCCGTGCACTCGCTCTCCAAGCGGTCCAACCTCGCCGGCTACCGAGCCGGCTTCGTCGCCGGCGACCCGGCGCTCGTCGCCGAGCTGCTCAAGGTCCGCAAGCACGCCGGCATGATCGTGCCCGCGCCGGTGCAGGCGGCGATGGTGGCCGCGCTGGAGGACGAGCGACACGCCGAGGAGCAGCGGGAGCGTTACCGCGCCCGGCGGGAGGTGCTCAGCGCGGCGTTCACCGGTGCCGGGTTCACCGTCGAGCACTCCGAAGCGGGCCTCTACCTCTGGCTGACCAGGGGTGAGGATTGCTGGCAGACGGTCGACTGGCTGGCCCGTCGCGGCATCCTGGTCGCCGCTGGCGTCTTCTACGGCCCGACCGCCGGGCAGCATGTCCGGGTCGCCCTGACCGAGTCCGACGACCACATCGCCGGCGTCGCGGCGCGCCTCGCCTGATCGCGGGCCCGGGCGGTCGAGGGTGGTGGACAGGCCAGGTGCGCGGGTGCGGGCGGCGGTCGTCGGCACCGGCCTGATCGGTGGTTCGGTGCTGCTGCGGATGTACGCCGCCGGCATCGACGTGATCGGGTGGGACCCGGACGAGGCCACCCGGCGGGAGACCCGCCGGGTGGGCGTACCCGCACCGGACCGGCTTATCGAGGCGGTGGCCGACCGGGACGTGGTCTTCCTGTGCGGGCCGTTGCCCACCCTGCCGGCGACCCTGGTCGAGGTGGCGGCGATGACCGGTGAGCGTTGCGTGCTGACCGACGTCGGTAGCACCAAGGAGCAGGTGGCGGCGTTCGCCGCCGCGCAGGGGCTGACAGATCGGTTCGTGCCCGGCCACCCGATGGCGGGCACCGACCGGGCCGGCTTGACGGCGGCCCGGCCGGATTTGCTCACCGGCGCGGCCTGGGTGCTCTGTCCGGCGCCCGGGCCGGCCACCGCCGCGTTCCGCTGGCTGGCCGAGCTGCTGGTGGAGGTCTTCGAGG
Source organism: Micromonospora sp. BQ32 (assembly GCF_059358895.1). NCBI lineage: Bacteria > Bacillati > Actinomycetota > Actinomycetes > Micromonosporales > Micromonosporaceae > Micromonospora > Micromonospora sp. BQ32. The sequence goes on from NZ_JCADBI010000010.1 coordinate 122,886, forward strand.
CCCGGGTGGTGCCGATGTCCGCCACGGAGCACGACTCGGCCGCCGCGCTCGCCTCCCACGTGCCGCACCTGCTCGCGGGCGCGCTGGCCGGCGCGGTGCAGCGCGCACCGCTGCGCGACGCGATCCTCGCGCTCGCCGCCGGCAGCTTCTCCGACGGCACCCGGGTCGCCGGGACCCCGGCCGAGCGGACCGCCAACATGTTGCTCGGCAACCGGGACCGGGTGCTGGGTGAGTTGGCCGAGGTCACCGCTTTCCTGGACGACCTGGCCGCCGCGCTGCGCGCCGACGACGCCCCGGCGCTCATCGCGCGCTACGGCGAGGCGCGGGCCGCCCGCGCGGCGCTGCGCGACCGGCGGTTCGATGCGGACGACCGGCAGTTCCCGGCCGGCGGTGACCACGCCGCGGAGGTGTCCTGGCTGCGCGAGCTGGGGGTGGCTGGTGGCCACCTGAACGGCCTGCACGTCGGCGCGGACACTGTCTCCTACGCGGCGCGACGCCCGGTGGCTGACTAGGCTGAGGGCATGGCGGTGAACGGTCCGGTGGTGCAGGTGCGCGGCGAGGCGTACCGGGAGGTGCCGCCCGAGCTGGCCCGGTTCGCGGTCACCGCGACAGCCCGCGACCGGGACCGGGAGGCGACGCTGACCCGGTTGGCCGAGCGGGCCGCGGCGGTCCGGGTGCTGCTGGACGGCTCCGGGCCGGCGGTGGCGCGGCGGGAGACCGGCGACCTGCGGGTGCGGCCGGAGACCCGGCGCTCGGGTGAGCGGGTGGTCGCCTGGCACGGCAGTGTCACCACCACCGTGACGGTCACCGACTTCACCGCGCTGGGTGAGCTGATGCTCCGGCTCGCCGACCAGGACCAGGTCGAGGTGGCCGGCCCGTGGTGGGAGCTTCGTCCGGACAGCCCCGCCCACCGTGCGGCCCGGCACGCCGCGATCAGCGACGCGCTGCTGCGGGCCCGGGAGTACGCGGAGGCGCTGGGCGCCCGGGTCACCTCGTTGATCGAGCTGGCCGACGTCGGCCCGGCCGACCGGCCGATGTTCGCCCGTGCGGCCTTCGCCGGGGGTGGTGGCCCGCCGGAGCTCGAGCTGGACCCGCAGCCGCAGCCTGTGCAGGCGGCGGTGCAGGCGCGGTTCACCATCAGCGACCCGGTTCTGGGCTGATGCCGCCGGCCCGGGTGCTGTCCGTCGAAGAGTTGGTGGCGCGGGCGTTGGCGCTTGCCGAGGCCGGCCCGCGGCAACTGCTCGGCATCGCCGGTGCGCCGGGCGCCGGGAAGTCCACCCTGGCGGAGCGGATCGTCGCCGAGGTCGGGTCGGCCGCCTGCCTGGTGCCGATGGACGGCTTCCACCTGGCGCAGTCGCAGCTGGTCCGCGCGGGCCGCGCCGACCGCAAGGGCGCGGTGGACACCTTCGATGCCAACGGGTATGTCTCGCTGCTGCGCCGGTTGCACCGGTTGGAGCCGACGTCGGTCTACGCGCCGGAGTTCCGCCGGGAGTTGGAGGAGCCGGTGGCCGGTGCGATCGAGGTGCCGCCGTCGGTCCGGTTGGTGGTGACCGAGGGCAACTACCTGCTGTTGCCGGACTTTCCCTGGCAGGAGATCCGACCGCTGTTGCACGAGGCGTGGTTTCTCGACCTGGACGCCGAGGTGCGGCACCGTCGGCTGACCGCCCGGCACGAGGCATTCGGTCGTTCTCCGGAGCAGGCGCGGGCGTGGGCGCTGGGCAGCGACGAGTCGAATGCCGCACTGATCACCCCCACCGCCGGCCGGGCCGACCTGGTGGTCCGACTGTCGGAGCCGCCGGCGGCCTGACCGGGGACCGCCGGCGCACTACCACCGGCCAGGGTGCTCCCTAGTCGAGTTGACGGACGGGCCGGGCCGGGTTGCCGACCGCCACCACGTTGGCGGGCAGGTCCCGGGTGACCACAGCGCCCGCGCCGACGACGGTGTTCGCGCCGATCGTCACGCCGGCCAGCACGATCGCGCCACCGCCGAGCCACACATTGTCGCCGATGGTGATCGGCTTGGCCGCCTCCCACTTGTCCCGTCGGGGGCCGGGCTCGACCGGATGCGTCGGGGTGAGCAGCTGCACGTTCGGGCCGACCTGGACGTCCGCGCCGAGGGTGATCCGAGCGACGTCGAGGAAAACCGCGTTGTAGTTGACGAAGCTGCGCGGGCCGATCCGGATCTGCCAGCCGTAGTCGCAGTAGAACGGTGGGCGGATCCAGGTGTCCTCGCCCAGTTCGCCGAGGAGTTCCCGCAGTGCCGCGATTCGGGCCTGTGGATCGGCTGCGGGACTGCTGTTGAAGCGCTCCATCAGCCGGGCGGCCCGGTCCAGGTCGGCGATGATCTCGGGATCGTCGGCGATGTATGGCTCGCCGGCCAGCATCTTGTCCTTCATGGAGGTCACCGCCCGATCATGCCGGCCCGGTTCGTCGGCTCGTGGCAGGTCCGTCATTTTTTGGCCTTCATTTTACATACTCAGTATGCAATTCTGGGTTGTCAATGTGACTCCATCCATCAAGACGCTTGACGAGGAGGATCCGTTGCACCAGGGAAGAAGATTGGCCGCTCTCGGCCTCGTGTTCGCGCTGGCGCTCTCCGCGCCGGCTCCCGTCTCCGCCGCAACCGCCGTGCCCACCCCACCGGGCGGCACCGGCCCACAGTCCACTCCGGGTGGACACACCACCAACCGCTCGGTCACCGTCACGCTGATCACCGGTGACCGGGTCACCGTCACCGGCTCCGCCGCCTCGGTCCGGCCCGGCGCCGGCCGCGAGGACGTGCAGTTCCTGGTCCAGCGCGAGCGCGGACGCCTCACCGTGACGCCGACGGACGCGGTGCCGTTCCTGCGCTCCGGCCGGGTGGACCGGCGACTCTTCGACATCACCGGGCTGGTCGAGGCGGGTTACGACGACGCCCACCGCAAGAACCTGCCGCTGCTGGTGGCGTACGGCTCGATGGTGAACGCCCGGCGTGCCTCGGCCGCACTGCCCGGCACGCAGCTGACCCGCGACCTGCCGGTGATTCGCGGTGCCGCCCTGAGCAGCGACAAGTCCTCCCTCGGCGCGGTGTGGGCGACGGTCACCACCGGCCCGGCTGGGGCCCGGCTCGACGCGGCGGGGGGCGTCGAGCGGATCTGGCTGGACGGACGTCGACGGGTGACCCTCGACCACAGCGTGCCGCAGATCGGCGCGCCCGCGGCCTGGGCGGCCGGGTTCACCGGCGCGGGAGTGTCGGTCGCGGTGCTGGACACCGGCGTCGACGCGACCCACCCGGACCTGGCCGGCAAGGTGGCCGAGGCGCGCAACTTCACCGAGGTCGCCGACGCTCGGGACACTGTCGGCCACGGCACCCACGTGGCCTCGACCATCGCGGGCACCGGTGCGGCCTCCGGCGGCAAGTACCGAGGGGTGGCGCCGGACGCGACGCTGCTCGACGGCAAGGTCTGTGAGGACGAGGGCTGCACCGACTCGGCGATCCTCGCCGGCATGCAGTGGGCCGCGGTGGAGAAGAAGGCCGCCGTGGTCAACATGAGCCTCAGCGGCTGGGACACCCCGGAGGTCGACCCCGTCGAGGAGGCCGTGCAGACCCTGACCGCCCAGACCGGCACGCTCTTCGTCCTCGCCGCCGGTAACGACGGCTCGGACGGCTCGGTCGGTTCCCCGGCCAGCGCCGACGCCGGGCTCGCCGTGGGCGCGGTGGACCGCGACGACGAGCTGGCCGAATTCTCCAGCCGGGGACCGCGAGTCGGCGACGACGCGCTGAAGCCGGACATCACCGCGCCCGGCGTCGACATCGTCGCCGCGCGGTCCGCCAATGGCGTCATCGGCGATCCGGTGGGGGACCGCTACGTCACCCTGTCCGGCACCTCGATGGCCACCCCGCACGTGGCCGGGTCGGCCGCGCTGCTGGCCCAGCAGCACCCGGGATGGCGGGCCGACCGGCTCAAGGCCACCCTGATGGCCGCCGCCAAGCCACACCCGGACCAGACCGCCTACCAGCAGGGCGCCGGGCGGGTCGACGTCGCACACGCGATCACCCAGCAGCTCACCACCGACCCGGTCAGCGTCTCGTTCGGACGTACGCTCTGGCCGCACGCCGACGACGCCCCGATCACCCGCACGGTGACCTGGCGCAACGACGGTCCGGCTCCGGTCACCGTGGACCTGAGCATCGAGGGCGCCGGCCCCGGCGGTCGGGCGCTGCCGGCCGGCCTGTTCACGCTGGGCGCCAACCAGCTCACCGTGCCGGCAGGCGGCACGGCCGCCACGACCGTCACCACTGACACCCGGATCGGCGATGCCGACGGTTACTGGACCGGGCGGATCGTGGCCCGATCCGGGGCGGCGGTCGCGGTCACCCCGTTGGCCGTGAACCGGGAGGTGGAGAGCTACACGCTCACCGTCGAGCACCTGAACCGCGCCGGTGCGCGTACCGCTGACCACTGGACGCTCCTGGTCGGAATGGACACCTACGGCTCCTGGGACGTCGTCAGCTCCGACGGGGTGGCCACCGTGCGGGTGCCCAAGGGGCACTACGGCCTGAGTGGCCTCGTCTTCGAGCCCGGGCCGGAGGACGAGCCGCGCGGGATGTCGCTGTTGATGCAGCCCGAAGTGACCGTCGAGCGGGACACCCGGATCGTCGTGGACGCCCGCCGGGCCAAGCCGGTGCGGACGACAGTCCCGGACCGGACCGCCGTCCCGCAACTGATCGACCTCAGCGGCATCTTCACCGCCGACGACGGCAGTGGCTACGGCATCGGGCTCTGGGCGGACACGTTCACCGGCCTGACCAGCGGTCAGATCGGCAAGCCGGTCTCCGCCGACAAGTTCGTCGCCACCCTCAGCAGCCAGTGGACCCCGCCGCAAACGGCCAACAGCCCTTACCTGTACGCGCTGGCCGAGGCGATCCCCGGCCGGATGCCCACCGGGCTCGTCCGCGACTACGCCCGACGGGACCTGGCCACCGTCGTGCACCAGTTCCGCGGTAGCTACCCGGGCATGGTGGCCGAGCGGATCGTGATCCCCGAGCTGGAGTACAACGTCGGCTATTCCGCGCTGATCCTGCCCACCGTCGTGCCCGGCCAGCGCGTCGAGTACTACAACACCAAGGGCGTGAAGTGGGAATCCGAGGTCTACTTCGGAACGGTGGACGAGGACGGCTGGTTGAGCCCGAAGGCAGCGCTCTTCTCCGTCCCCACCGCCTACCGCGCCGGGCGGACGGTCCAGGAGATCTGGAACCAGGCGCCGTACGCACCGTCCTTCCCGAACCCGCGCTGGCCGTACCAGAGCGTCAGCCGGGTCGGCGACACCATCGTGGTGGACGTGCCGATCTTCAGCGACGCGGCCGGGCACCCGGGCGCCTCGCTGAGCGACAGTGAGCACACCAAGCTCTGGCGCAACGGCAAGCTGGTCGGCGAGAGCGAGTACGCCGGCTACGGCGAGTTCGCAGTGCCACCGGGTGCGGCGGACTACCGGCTCGTCACGTCGTCGAAGCGAAGCTTCACCGACCTGAGCACCGAGGTGGAGTCCAGCTGGACCTTCCGGTCGCGGCACGTCGCCGGTGAGACGCCGGCCCGGCTGCCCCTGTCGGCGGTGCGCTTCGCGCCGCCGCTGCGGGTGGACAACAGCGCTCCGGCCGGGCAGGGCTTCATCGTCCCGGTCCGCGTGCAGCGGCAGCCGGGTGCGCCGACCGCCCGGGTGGACAAGCTCACCGTCGACGTCTCGTACGACGGCGGGAAGACCTGGAGCAAGGCGAAGCTGGTCCGCACCTCGGCCGACGGATGGTCGGCGCTGTTGCGGCATCCGGCCGGCCCCGGCCACGCGTCGCTGCGGGCCACCGCCCGGGACACCGCCGGCAACACGGTGACCCAACGGATCATCCAGGCGTACCGGTTGCGCTGAGGCGTACCCCGCCGGGTCCGCGGCCGAACGCCGCGGACCCGGCGGGTCCGTCAGTCGTTGGCGTGCAGGGCGGCGTTCAGCTCGATGCCCCGGCCGGTGCGCGGCCGGGCCTCCAGCCCGCCGGTGACCGAGTTGCGCCAGAACAGCAGGCCGTCGACGCCGGACAGCTCCCGGGCCTTGACCACCCGGCCGTCGGGGAGAGTGATCTTCGACGCGGCGGTGATGTAGCAGCCGGCCTCGACCACGCAGTCGTCGCCGAGCGAGATCCCGACGCCGGCGTTCGCGCCGACCAGGCTCCGCTCACCGATGCTGATCTTGTCAGTGCCGCCGCCGGAGAGGGTGCCCATGATGGAGGCCCCACCGCCGATGTCGGAACCGTCGCCGACCAGCACGCCCTGCACGATCCGCCCCTCGACCATCGAGGTGCCGACGGTGCCGGCGTTGAAGTTCACGAAGCCCTCGTGCATCACGGTGGTGCCGGCGGCCAGGTGAGCGCCGAGGCGGACCCGGTCGGCGTCGGCGATCCGCACCCCGGAGGGCACCACGTAGTCGGTCATCCGGGGGAACTTGTCGACCCCGTACACCGCCAGGTGCCGGCCGGCGGCCCGCTCGATCACCCGCAGCTCGTCCACCCGCTCCGGTGGGCACGGTCCGGCGGACGTCCAGGCCACGTTGGCCAGCTTGCCGAAGATGCCGTCCAGGTTGAGCTGGTTGGGTCGGACCAGGCGGTGCGAGAGCAGGTGCAACCGGAGGTACGCGTCGGACGCGTCCTTGATCGGATCGTCCAGCGAGCCGATCACGGTGACCACCTGCACGGTACGCAGGCCGGGCAGGGGCCGGTCACCGAGCGCGGCCGGCGGCAGGTCGAGCACGTCCGCCTTGTCCTCGCCGGCGACCAGCGGCAGCTCGCCCAGGCCCAGCTTGCCGGTCGGGTACCAGGTGTCGAGCACCTGCTCGTCTGCGGTGACCGTAGCCAGGCCGATGCCCCAGGCGGAATCTGCGGACGTCACTGTTACACCTCTCGGTCACGGCCGGGCTGACCTCGGCTCGCTCCTCGCGCTGACAGACCTGAAGGTACCGTGCGAACCATGGAGAACCCGCTGACCCCCGAGGTCCTCGCCGATCCGGTGCAGCTGACCCGCGCCCTGGTCGATATAGAGTCCGTGTCCCTCAACGAGAAGGCGATCGCGGACTGTGTCGAAGAGGTGCTGCGGGGCGTACCGCACCTGACCACCCACCGGCACGGCAACACGGTTATGGCGCGCACCGACCTCGGTCGGTCACAGCGCGTCGTGCTGGCCGGGCACCTCGACACGGTGCCGTTGAACAACAACTTTCCGTCGACCATGCGCGGCGACCTGATGTACGGCTGCGGCACCTCCGACATGAAGTCCGGCACCGCGTACGCGCTGCACCTGGCGGTGACGCTGCCCGAGCCGCGCTACGACGTGACGTACTTCTTCTACGAGGCCGAGGAGATCGAGTCCCGGTACAACGGGCTCAACCTCGTCGCCCAGGTGTTCCCGGAGTGGTTGCAGGCGGACTTCGCGGTGCTGCTGGAGCCGACGTACGGCATCGTCGAGGCGGGCTGCCAGGGCACCATGCGCTCGGTGGTCACCACGACCGGCGTACGGGCCCACTCGGCGCGCTCCTGGCACGGGGTGAACGCCATCCACGCCGCCGGTGAGGTGCTGCGACGACTCCAGACGTACGAGGCCCGCCGGGTCACCATCGACGGCTGCGACTACCGCGAGGGCATGAACGCGGTGCGGATCAACGGTGGGGTGGCCGGCAACGTGGTCCCCGACCACTGTGAGGTCGAGGTCAACTACCGGTTCGCCCCGGATCGGACCCCGGCCGAGGCGGAGGCGCACCTGCGTGAGGTGTTCGCCGGCTTCGAGGTGGTGGTGACTGACACCGCGGCGGGCGCTGCGCCCGGGCTGGAGGCGGCCCCGGCGAAGGAGTTCCTGGCGGCGGTCGGTGCCGCGCCGATCGGCAAGCTGGGCTGGACGGATGTGGCCCGGTTCGCGGCGATGGGCATCCCCGCGCTGAACTTCGGCCCGGGCGACCCGAACCTCGCCCACCACCCGGACGAGCACGTCGAGATCAGCAAGATCCGCGACGGCGCGGCCACCCTGCACCGCTGGCTGGCCCCGGCCTGACCCCCAAACCCGGCCCCCGGCCCCCGGGGCCCCGTCCGGTGATCAAGAGGTTTGCGTCAGCCGGGCCCGTTGTCGGCGACGCAAACCTCTTGATCGGCTCCCGATGGGGTGGGGGAGGTGGGGGTTGGGTTCTGCTGGCGGATGCGGCGGCGTTCGGCCACCACATCTCGGATCCGTCGCTGCATCTGGCGACGGATCCGGATCATCTCGCTGTTGCTGATCACGCTGTCTCCTCCCCCGAAGGCGCGCGCCGGGGCATACCCGGTATGTGAATAGTAAGACGTACGGGAGCGCCGAATAGTTGCCCATGATCCCGAACAATTTCTCGGCGTCCCCGCCCCGCGCACCCGACCGGTGCTGCTCCACTACGGTTGCTCCATGAGCCAGAGCAACGGGCGGGAGGCCGGTCGCGGTCCGGGACAGGAGCGGCATCGCGGTGCGGTCACCCTGCGCAGAGGGGCGATCCCGAGCAGCACCGCCGATCAGCGGTTGCTGGATTCACGGGGGCGGGGCGACTGGAAGACCAAGGACGCCTGGCGCGCGTTGCGCATCCTCGCCGAGTTCGTCGAGGGTTTCGACACCCTCGCCGACGTGCCGTCGGCGGTCAGCGTGTTCGGCTCCGCCCGCAGCGCGCCGGACAGCGCCGAGTGTCAGTTGGCCGAGCGGTTGGGCGGCGCGCTGGCCCGAGCCGGCTACGCGGTGATCACCGGAGGTGGGCCCGGGGTGATGGAGGCCGCCAACCGGGGCGCCAGCGAGGCCGGTGGGCTCTCCGTGGGGCTGGGCATCGAGCTTCCGTTCGAGCAGGGCATCAACGAGTGGGTCGACCTGGCCATCGACTTCCGCTACTTCTTCGCCCGCAAGACCATGTTCGTCAAGTACGCCCAGGCGTTCGTCGTGCTGCCCGGCGGGTTCGGCACCATGGACGAGCTGTTCGAGGCGCTCACCCTGGTGCAGACCGGCAAGGTCACCCGGTTCCCGGTGGTGCTCATGGGAGTCGCCTACTGGAAGGGTCTGCTGGACTGGCTGCGCGACACGATGGCCGCCACCGGCAAGATCGGGCCGGTCGACCTGGACCTGATCTGTCTCACCGACGACGTCAACGAGGCGGTCCGGCACATCGTCGCGTCGGAGGCTGCGCTCTCCGCCGAGCAGGAGGCGGTCCGCGAGGAGGCCGTCGCCCGTACCGGGGCAGACCAGCAGGCCGCCGCCGAACAGGCCGCCGAGCAGCCTCGGGATCACGACTGATGGCGGCGATCTGCGTCTTCTGCGCCTCCTCTCGTACCCTCGATCAGCGCTGGTTGGACCTGGCCGCCGAGACCGGTGCGGAGGTGGCCCGGCGCGGGCACACGCTGGTCAGCGGTGGCGGCTGCGTCGGCATGATGGGCGCGCTGGCGGACGGCGCCCGGTCCGCCGGTGGGCGCACCGTCGGCGTGATCCCGCAGTCGCTGGTCGATCTGGAGGTCGCCGACCTGGCCTCGGACGAGCTGCTGGTGACCGACTCGATGGCCAGCCGCAAGACCCTGATGATCGACAAGTCGGACGCCTTTCTCACCCTGCCCGGCGGGCTGGGCACCCTGGACGAGTTGTTCGAGGTCTGGACCACCGCCACCCTCGCCCTGCACGCCAAGCCGATGGTGCTGATCGACACCGACGGGTTCTACCGCCCCCTGCTGGACTGGCTCGACGCGCTGGCCGACCAGACCTTCCTCAAGCCCGCCGGCCGCGACCTCCTGACGGTCACCACCACCGTCTCCGAGGCCCTCGACATCCTGGAATCCCACCTGACCTGACCGCCCCCATCCCGGCCGGCCCCGGCCCAGCCGCGGTGATCATGAAGTTGGCGACGCCGCTGTCGGCGTGTCGCGCCGCCAACTCCATGATCGACGGGGGTGGATGGGGTGCGGTGGGGTGGGTGGGGTTTGGGTGGGTGGGTGTCGTATGGGTCTGATGGGATGAGCTGATGCAGGCGTACCGGTTGGTGCGGCGGCCCGGAGGGCCGGCGCGGGGGAACGGGGCGACGCCTGACAGCGCTTCCGGGCCCGCCAGCGGCGGCGCGTCCGGGGGCGGTGTCGGCGCGTCGGATGGCCCGGGTCGTCTGGCCGGGCCCGAGCTGGCGATCGGTGGCGGCGGTTGGCGGGCCGATCCGGTGCAGGCCGAGGTGGTCGGGCACACCGACGGGCCGATGCTCGTGCTCGGCGGCCCCGGCACCGGCAAGACCAGCACCCTCGTCGAGGCGGTCGCCGCCCGGGTGGCGGAAGGGGTCGACCCCGAACGAATCCTCGTGCTGACCTTCGGCCGGCGAGGCGCCACCGCGCTGCGGCAGCGCATCGAGGCCCGGATCGCACAGGACGGCCACCGGGTGCTGCGCGAGCCGCTGGTGCGCACCTTCCCGGCGTACGCCTTCGGGTTGCTCCGCCGCGCCGCCGCCGAGCGGGGTGAACCGTCGCCCCGGCTGCTCACCGGCCCCGAACAGGATCTGATCATCCGTGAGCTGCTCGACGTGGTGGGCGAGGAGCCCGAGGACGACCCGGTCGGCTGGCCCAGCGACCTGCGCCCCGCCCTGCGGACCAGGGCGTTCGCCGGTCAGCTGCGCGACCTGCTCATGCGCGCCGCCGAACGCGGCGTGGGCCCGATCGACCTGGCCCGGCTGGGTGAGAAGCTCGGCCGCGCCGACTGGCCGGCCGCCGCCCGCTTCCTCCGGGAGTACGTCGCCGTGCTCGCGCTGCGCGACGTCAGCAACCGGGGCTCCATCGCGTACGACCCGGCGGAGCTGGTCCGGGCGGCCACCGGGCTGCTGCGCGACGACGAGGAACTGCTAACCGCCGAGCGCCGTCGGCTCGCCCACGTCTACCTCGACGAGCTGGCCGACACCGACCCCGCCCAGTTGGAGCTGCTCTCGGTCATCGCCGGCGGCGGCAAGTCACTTGTCGCGTTCGCGGATCCGGACTCCTCCACGTACGCCTTCCGGGGCGCCGACCCGGCCGGGGTGGCGACGTTCCCGCACCGCTTCCGGACGGCTTCCGGTGCGCCGGCCGCACAGGTGCTGTTGACCACGTCGTACCGGGCCGGGCCGGGGCTGCTCGCGGCGATCGCCCGGCTGGGTCGCCGGCTGCGGGGTCCGGCCGCGCACCGTCGGCTGCACCCCCTGCCGGACGCGCCGCCCGGCGTCGTCGAGGTGCACACGTTCCGCTCGGCGACCAGCGAGGCCGCCTGGCTGGCCCACGCGCTGCGCTCGGCTCACCTGCTCGACGGCGTGCCCTGGTCACGGATGGCGGTGCTGGTGCGGTCCACCGCGTTGCAGCTGCCCACCCTGCGACGGGCGTTGCACGCTGCCGGCGTACCCACCGTGGTGCACGGCGAGGATCTGCCCCTGCACCTGCAACCGGCGGTCGCGCCGCTGCTGCTCCTGCTGCGCTGCGCGCTGGAGCCGGAACGACTCGACGAGGAGGCGGCCGTCGCGCTGCTGCACTCGCCGCTGGGCGGGGCCGACCCGCTGGCCGAGCGGCGGCTGCGCCAGGGCCTGCGCGCGCTCGCGTTGGCCGGCGGTGACCGACGCCCCTCCGGGGAGCTGATCGTCGAGGCGTTGCAGGATCCGGAGGAGTTGGCCGGCATCGAGCGGCGCTGGGCGGAACCGGCACAGGCGGTGGCCGGGCTGCTGGCTGTCGCACGCGAAGCCGCCGCCCGGCCGGGTGCGACGGCCGAGGACGTGCTCTGGGCCGTCTGGCACGCCAGTGGTCTCGCCGAGCGGTGGGCCGGCGCGATCAACCAGGGGCGTCCGGAGGCCGGCGAGGGCGACCTGGCCCGGCGACGGCGGGCCGAGGCGGCCGACCGCGACCTGGACGCCGTGCTGGTGCTCTTCGACGCGGCGGCCCGGTTCACCGACCGGCTGCCCGGCGCGCGTACCGAGGTCTTCCTCGACCACGTGCTCGCCCAGGACCTGCCGGCCGACACCATCGCCCCGACCGCTGACCGCGGTGCGGCGGTACGCCTGCTCACCGCGCACGCCGCCAAGGGCCTGGAATGGGACCTGGTCGCGGTGGCCGGCGTACAGGAGGGCATCTGGCCTGACCTGCGACTGCGCGGCAGCCTGCTCGGCTCCGAGCGGCTGGTCGACGTGCTGGCCGGCCGGTCGGTCGACGGCGCGACCGCGGCGAACGTGGTGGGTCAGACCTCGGCGTTGCTGGACGAGGAGCGTCGGCTCTTCCACGTCGCCATCAGCCGGGCCCGGCACCGGCTGCTGGTCAGCGCCGTGGCATCGGCCGCCGTCGGCGGTGACGATCACGAGGAGCAGCCCAGCCGGTTCCTGCACGAGCTGGGCCCGAGCACCCCGCCACCGACCCCGCCGAGCACGCCGCCCACCCCGCCGACAGCGCCCGGCCCACCGCCCGGTCCCCGCACCGAGCCGTCCTCCGGCGGCACCAGGGGCGCCGTGGCGGGTGAGACCGGCGACGAGGAGCCGGACCGCCCCGGAGCGCTGCCGGTGACCCGTCCACCCCGGGCGCTCACCCTGCCGGCGTTGGTCGCCGAACTGCGTACCGCCATCACCGACCCGGCCGCCCCGGCGGCCCGGCGGCGCGCCGCGGCGGCCGAGCTGGCCCGGCTGGCCGCCGCCGGGGTGCCCGGCGCGCACCCCGACGACTGGTGGGGGCTGCGGGTGCTCTCCGACGACCGGCCGCTGGTCGACGACGGAGACCCGGTGCGGGTCACCCCGTCCGCCATGGAGAGCGCGCTGCGGTGCAGCCTGCGGTGGCTGTTGGAACGGCACGGTGGCAGTGGCCCGACCAGCACCGCGCAGGGGGTGGGCAACCTGGTGCACGCCGCCGCGATGCTCGCCGAGGACGCCAGCGCCGACCGGGGCGCGCTGCTCGACTACGTGGCCGCTCGGTTCGACGCGATCGAGCTGGCGGCCCGGTGGATGGCCGGGCCGGAGCGGGAACGCGCCGAGGCGATGGTCGACAAGTTGCTGCGCTGGCTGGCCACCAATCCGCGCCGGTTGCTCGCCATCGAGCACGAGTTCGCCGTCCGCCTGGACGACCCGAACCGGCCCGTCGACCTGACCGGCCGGGTCGACCGGCTGGAGGTCGACGAGGCCGGGCGGCTCGTGGTGATCGACCTGAAGACCGGCAAGTCCACCGCGGTCACCGGCAGCGACCTGGCGGAACACCCACAGCTCGGCGCCTACCAGGCGGCGGTGGAGGCGGGGGCGTTCGCCGAGTTCGGTGACGAGTCCGGGGGTGCCGCGCTGGTGCAGCTCGGCACCTCCGCCAAGGACGCCAGGGAGCAGAATCAGCCGGCGGCCAGCGAGGGGCCGGCGGCCGGTTGGGCGACCGCGCTGGTCCGGCGGACCGCCGATACGATGGCAGCCGCCACGTTCGCCGCGGTGGCCAACTCGAAGTGCCGGGTCTGCCCGGTGCGCACCAGCTGCCCGGTCTCCGGGCAGGGGCGCCAGGTCGTCGAGCCGCCCACCGTCCGACGCACAGGTGAGGGCGAGGAGTGAGCTTGCGAGCCCAGTCGCGCGTGAGGGCGAGGAGTGCGCCGGTGTTGGGAACTGAGACGGCACCGTGAGTCAGCCCACCCTGTTCGGCGCGGGTCCCGCGCCGACGCCCCGGCTCGCCGACTCCGGCCCCCGGTACACCCCGGTGGAGCTGGCCAAGCTGCTGCGGTTGCCGGCGCCCACCCGGGAGCAGGCCGCGATCATCGCCGCCCCGGTGGAGCCGCTGCTGGTGGTCGCGGGCGCCGGGTCGGGCAAGACCGAGACGATGGCCGCCCGGGTGGTCTGGCTGGTGGCCAACTCGTACGTAAGGCCGGAGCAGATCCTCGGGCTGACCTTCACCCGCAAGGCGGCCGGCGAGCTGGCCCATCGGGTACGCGCCCGGCTCGACCAGCTGATCCGCCGCCTCGGCCGGCAGGGACGGGACCCGTTGGACGACCCGCTCGCGGGTGAGCCCACCGTCTCCACCTACCACTCGTACGCGGGCCGGATCGTCACCGAGCACGGGCTGCGGGCCGGCTACGAGCCGTCCACCCGGCTGCTCACCGAGGCGTCCCGCTGGCAGTTGGTCGACCTGCTGGTGCGCAACTACGACGGCGACATGTCCGAGGTGGACCGGATGCCGAGCACCATCACCGACGCGGTGCTGGCGCTCGCCGGGGAGCTGGACGAGCATCTGGTCGCGCCGGACGACCTGGCGGCCTGGACCGGTCGGTTCTTCGCCGAGGTGCAGTCCCGGCCGGGTCGGGTGTACGCCGACGTGCGCAAGGCGCTCACCCTCCAGCAGACCCGGTTGCGTCTGCTGCCCCTGGTGCGGGCGTACGCCCGGCGCAAGGAGGACTTCGAGGCGATGGACTTCGCCGACCAGCTCGCCCGGGCGGCCCGGGTGGCCCGGGATCACCCGGGGGTCGGCGTGATCGAGCGGGACCGTTTCCGGGTGGTGCTGCTCGACGAGTACCAGGACACCAGCCACGCCCAGGTGGTGTTGCTCAACGCGCTGTTCGGTGGCGGGCACCCGGTGACCGCGGTGGGCGACCCGTGCCAGTCGATCTACGGCTGGCGGGGGGCCAGCGCGGGCACCCTGGACCGGTTCCCCACCGAGTTCGCCCGCGCCAACGGTGAGCCGGCCCCGGCGCTGGGGCTCACCACGAGTTGGCGCAATCGCCCGGAGATCCTCCGGGTGGCGAACGCGCTCTCCACCCCGCTGCGGGCGGCAGGTGCCCGGGTGCCGGAGCTGCGCTCCGCGCTGACCGTCCGGGACCCGATCCCGCACCGCAGCCCGGGCGGCGCGGCCGGCGGCACGGTGCACTGCGCGATGCTGCCCACGTACGCCGACGAGGCCGACTGGATCGCCGACAGCGTGCTCGCCGCCTGGCGCGGGGCGGCCGGGATGCCGGCCGCGGCCCCGGAGCACATCCCGGTGGCGCAGCGCCCGACGACCGCCGTGCTGGTCCGGGTCCGCAGCCAGATCCCGGCGATCGAGTCGGCGCTGCGTGAGCGGGGACTTCCGGTCGAGGTGGTCGGGCTGGGTGGCCTGCTGGACACCCCCGAGGTACGCGACGTGGTCTGCACGCTGCGGGTGTTGGCCGACCCGACCGACGGCGCCGCGCTGCTGCGGTTGCTCACCGGCGCCCGTTGGCGGATCGGGCCGCGTGACCTGGTGGCGTTGCACCGGCGGGCGCGGGCCATCGCGAACGCCCGGCGGCAGGTGGCCGCCGACGAGGCCTCCGAGATCAGCCCCGACCTGTTGGACGAGGCGACTCTGGTGGAGGCGTTGGCCGACCTCGGGCCGGCGCAGGCGTACTCGGCGGAGGGGTTCGCGCGGCTACGCGCGTACGGCCGGGAATTGGCGCTGCTGCGCTACCGACTGGACCAGGCGCTGCCGGACCTGATCGCGGACATCGAGCGGACCATCGGCCTGGATGTGGAGGTCGCGGTGCGGGCCGGCCGGGATGGCGCCGGCGACGCCGGCCTGGCCCGGGGGCATCTGGACGCGCTCGGCGACGTGGCGGCCCGGTTCAGCGGGGAGACGCCCGGCGCGACGCTGTCCGGCTTCCTGTCCTACCTGGCCGCCGCCGAGGACGAGGAGCGTGGTCTGGCACCGGGCGAGGTCGAGGTGGTGGAGGGCGCGGTGCAGGTGGTGACCGCGCACGCGGCCAAGGGCCTGGAGTGGGACGTGGTGGCGGTGGCCGGGCTCAGTCGTGGGCTGTGGCCGGGCCCGGTCCGCAACTCCGACCACTGGCTGGGCGGGTTGGGCGTGCTGCCGTTCCCGCTGCGCGGCGACGCCGACGGGTTGCCCGAGTTGGCGCTCGACGAGGCGGGGGACCAGCGGGCCGTGGCGCGGGCGGTGACCGACTTCACCGACGCGTGGCGGGCCCACGACGAGCGGGAGGAACGCCGGCTGACGTACGTGGCGGTGACCCGGCCGCGCCGGCTGCTGCTCTGCTCCGGTTACTGGTGGGGGGAGGGCACGAAGCGACCGCGAGGCCCGTCGGTCTTTCTGCGCGAGGTGTACAACGCCTGCCTCGACGGCGGGCCGGGGCACCTGATCGACGCGTGGGCGCCGGAGCCGACCCCCGACGCGACGAATCCCACGGCGGAGGTGGTGCTCCGCGCGGAGTGGCCGGCCGACCCGCTGGGTGGCCGCCGGCCGGCGTTGGCCGAGGCGGCCGGGCTGGTGCGTCGCCTGATGGCCGACGGTCCGGCGGCGGCGCTTCCCGGACCGGTCGGGCCGGTGCTCGCCGGGCCGGTGAGGCCGATCGGATCGACGGCCGAGTCAGCCGAGCCGGCTGAGCCAGACGAGCCGGCCGAGTCGGCCGAGCCGGAGGTGGATCCGGAGGTGGCGCGCTGGCAGCGCGAGGCGGACCTGCTGTTGGCGGAGCGCGCCGAGCTGACCCGGCTCTCCGGTGCGGTCGAGGTGGCGCTGCCCGGGGCGCTGAGCGTCACCCAGCTGGTCGCGCTGCGGCGCGATCCGGCGGCGCTGGCCCGTACGCTGCGTCGCCCGGTGCCGACCGAACCCAACCCGTACGCCCGTCGAGGCACCGCCTTCCACGCCTGGTTGGAGCAGCGCTTCGGCGCCGATCGCCTGTTGGACCTGGACGAGCTGCCCGGTGCGGCCGACGCCGATGCCGCACCCGACGAGGCTCTGGTCGAGCTTCAGGAGCGCTTCCTGGCCAGCGAGTGGGCCGACCGGTCACCGGTGGAGGTGGAGGTGCCGTTCGCCACGGTGATCGCCGGAGTGGTGGTGCGGGGCCGGATGGACGCGGTCTTCGCCCGGCCGGGTGGCCGCTTCGACGTGGTCGACTGGAAGACCGGCGCGCAGCCCACCGGGCCGGCGGCCGAGGTGGCCGCCGTACAGCTGGCCGTGTACCGGCTGGCCTGGGCGGAGTTGGCCGGTGTGCCGGTCGATCGGGTGGGCGCGGCGTTCCACTACGTCCGGCACGGGGTGACCGTCCGGCCCACCGACCTGCTGGATGTGACCGGCCTCACGGCCATGATCACCCAGTTGCCCGAAGATTCTGCCCAACATTGACCACGGCGGGGAAAACCGTGGTAGGTTGACCGGGTTGCAGTTTTGGTTACCAGAGACTCTGTGTGCGCCTGGCGGGATTGTGGCCCCAGGCGCTCTTTGTTGTGTCCGGAGTTCTCCGGGCGGGGCGACCAGAAGCGACAGGCGATTCGCGCATCCCCGCGCGGAGCGCTCCTCTTCGGGCACGCAACAAGTGCGTGTCCGACGTTCCGTCAAGGAGACGAAACACATGGCTATTGGCACCGTGAAGTGGTTCAACGCTGACAAGGGCTTCGGCTTCATCACCCCCGACGGCGGCGGCGCCGACGTTTTCGCCCACTTCTCGGCGATCCAGTCCTCCGGCTACCGGAGCCTGGACGAGAACCAGCGGGTCGAGTTCGAGGTGACCCAGGGCCAGAAGGGCCCGCAGGCGGAGAACATCCGCCCGCTCTGATCTTCGGATCGGTCAGCATTACCTGTCGCGCCCTCCGGGTGTGACGGTGACGGGACCGGCCCGCCCCGCCGCCGCCTGCCTATGCAGGCGGCGGCCCGGCGGCGGGCCGGCCTGTACTCCCTTTCGGTTCGTGCTTGTGAGTCCTGGCGGCCTTTTTCCGCTGGTGACAGCGCCGACTTCGGCGCCCTCCCTCGACACGTGCCGCGTCGAGGAAGGCTTCCGCATGACCACAGTTATTCCTTCTTTCGCTCATACCGGTCTGGCGCCGGCGCTGCTCACCGCGCTGACCGCGCAGGGCATCACCGAGCCGTTCCCGATCCAGTCGGCGACGCTGCCCGACTCGCTCGCCGGCCGGGACGTGCTGGGCCGGGGTCGTACCGGCTCCGGCAAGACGCTTGCCTTCGGGCTTCCGTTGCTGTCCCGCACCGCCGGCCGTAAGGCGCGGCCGGGCCGCCCGCTGGCCCTGGTGCTGGTGCCGACCCGCGAGCTGGCCCAGCAGGTCACCACCGCCCTGGCCCCGTACGCCCGCGCTGTCGGGCTGCGCTGCGCCACCGTTGTCGGCGGGCTGTCGTTGCAGCGGCAGGCGGATGCCCTGCGCGCCGGCACCGAGGTGGTCGTCGCCACCCCCGGCCGGCTGCACGACCTGATCAACCGCGGCGACGCCCGGCTCGACCAGGTCGAGATCACCGTGCTCGACGAGGCCGACCAGATGGCCGACATGGGTTTCCTGCCGCAGGTCACCAAGCTGCTGGAGCAGGTCGCGCCGCAGGGGCAGCGGATGCTCTTCTCCGCGACCCTGGACGGCGGCGTGGACCGGCTGGTCCGCCGCTTCCTGAGCAACCCGGTCACCCACTCGGTGGACCCGGGCACCGCGACGGTCACCGCGATGACCCACCACGTGCTGCACGTCGACGCTGCGGACAAGCCCGACGCGCTGACCCGGATCGCCGCCCGTGAGGGCCGCACCATCCTGTTCATGGGCACCAAGCACCGCGCCGACCGGCTGGCCCGCCAGCTGCTCTCCAAGGGGGTACGCGCGGCCGCGCTGCACGGTGGCAAGTCCCAGCCGCAGCGCACCCGGATCCTGGAGCAGTTCCGCAACGGTCAGGTGACCGCCCTGGTCGCCACCGACGTGGCGGCCCGTGGCATCCACGTGGACGGCCTGGACATGGTGGTCAACGTGGACCCGCCGACCGAGGCGAAGGACTACCTGCACCGGGGCGGCCGTACCGCCCGGGCCGGCGAGTCCGGCTCCGTGGTCACCCTGGTCCTGCCGGAGCAGCGCCGGGACGTGTCCCGGCTGATGGCCACCGCCGGCATCCGGCCGGAGTCGGTCCAGGTGCGCCCGGGTGACGGAGCGCTGGCGCGGGTGACCGGTGCCCGCGAGCCGTCCGGCGTGCCGGTGACCATCGTCGCGCCGCCGGCACCCGCCTCTCGGCCCCGCACCTCCGGCGGCTCGACCACCGACGGTGGCGCCCGGCCGGCGCACCGCGCGTCGGGTCGGTCCCGTCGGCCGCGTCGCCCCCGTACCGTCTGATCTTCTGCGCGTCGACCGACCCGTCCCGCTTCGGCGGGGCGGGTCGGTTTTGTCTGCGCGGTGTTCCGGGCCGGTCGGCTGTCCGTGCGGCCCGACCGGTCAGTCGGTCGCGCCGGGCGGCCCACTCTGCTGAGTCGGTAATCAGCCTCCGCTGGGTCGGCTGGCCGACTGCGCCCCGGCCGGTCGTGGTCGAGGCTGACCGACGGGGGAAGTCGGGCGGGGGGCCCGGCACGGGAGGGGTGACCATGGCGGGCGAAGCCGGCTCGGGTGCACTGCGTGAACTGATCCTGGTGGTCGCGGTCGCGCTCGCCGGATTGTTGCTCGCCATGGTTGCGGCCTTCGCGCCCTGGAATGCCACCCCGGCGGGTAACGCTCCCGCCGGTCTGGTGGAGCTGCGCAGTCCTGGCGACCCGGGCCTCGGCCCGGCGGCCGCGAAGGTGGGCTGAGCAGCGACCGGCCTGCCGGCGCCAGCGGAGGGGCAGGCCCGGTCAGGATCGGTACGAGGTGTGGTCGGGTCGGCGGGGCACCGGCCCGACCACACCGCCTTCGCGTCCTCTTCCGATCGTGCCGACGACGCCACCGTCCGACGACGCCACCGTCCGACGACGCCACCGTCCGACGACGCCACCGTCCGACGACGCCACCGTCCAAGGGCGACGCGACCACCCAAGATCGCGCTCGATCCGGGAAGTAGGCCCCTCGCTACTTTGGCGAGGCCACTACATCAATGATCGAGCGCGATCATGCGGGCGGTGCGTCTGTGCTGACCGGACTCGGGGCGTGGGTGAGCAGGTCGGCCAGGGTGGTGCTGTCGACCACCGTGGCGATCGCCCCGTGCACCGCCAGCCAGACGTCGGTGAGCCCGGCGGCCACTCCGTGATAGCCGGCCCGCTCGGCCGGCAGGCCGCGCACCGTGGTGAGCGAGCCGCCGACCGCACGCAGCACGTCTCCGACCGTGATCTCGTCGGCTGGGCGGGTCAGCGCGTACCCGCCATCGGCGCCGCGATGGCTGTGCAGCAGACCGGCTCGACGCAGGTCGAGCAGGATGCCCTGCAGGAAGCTGAGCGGAATGTCCTGCACCTCGGCCAGGCTGGCCGCCTTCACCAACTCGCCGGCCCGGTCGCCGTCGCCGCCACCACTACCGGCGGCGGCGACGGCGAGCATCGCCCGGAGCGCGTAGTCGCTGCGCGCGGAGACGAACACGTCACTGACCAGCCTGGTCCAGTACGCCCCAGCGGCGTCGGATGGCCTTGTCCGCCGCGCCGAACGCGGTGTCCACGAGGAGCCCGACAGCCAGGATGACGATCATGATGGCCATCAGCCGTTCCGCGTCCGAGAAATCCCTGGCGTAGGTGAGCTGAGCGCCGATCGACGTTCGCGCGGCGATGACCACGAGCAGTTCACCGGCCATCAGACTGCGCCAGGCGAAGGCCCAGCCCTGCTTGAGGCCGGCGACGATCGCGGGCAGCGCGGCGGGCGCGATGACGTATCGGTACAGGTTGAGACCTCGGGCACCCAGGTTGCGGCCGGCACGCTGCAGCAGCGGCGGGACGTAGTCCACGCCATGGATGACACCGTTGGCGATGGACGGCGCGGCGCCGAGCACCACCACGAAGAAGATCGCCTGTTCGCTGAGTTCGAACAACAGGATCGCCAGAGGAAACCAGGCGATCGACGGCATCGTCTGCAGCGCCGTGATCATGGACCCGATGGCGGCCCGGAGCACCTTCGATCGAGAGACGCCGAGGCCGAGCAGCAGCCCGACGGCTACTGCGGCGGCAAAGCCGATCACCGCACGCCGTGCCGTGGTGGCCAGCCCGTCCCAGAGCGCTTGACTCAGGAAGTAGTCGGCGAGGTCGGCGAAGACCGGCCCCGGGCCAGGTAGTGCCCACGGGTCCTTCCACCCGGTCCAGACCACGGCCTGCCAGATCCCGACAGCGATGGCCAGCGCGGCGAGCTTGGGCCAGGTGGCCGCCCAGAGCCGGGCGCCCCGGGAAGCCTCCTTGTCCCGGCCGGCGATCTCCAGCGCGTCGAGGCCGGTGATCTCCGCGTCGGTACGCGCCGAACTGGTGAGAGTGTCACTGGCCATGGCGGCCCACCTCCGTACGGAGCCGCTCGGTGACCTCGGCGGCGATGGCGGCGACCTCGGGGGAGTCGATCCGGCGAGGACGCGGGATGTTCACCTCGGTGGAGTAGATGATCCGACCGGGTCGGCTGGAGAGCAGGATGATCCGGTCGGCCAGCCGGGCCGCCTCGCGGACGTTGTGCGTCACGAAGAGCACCGAGAGTTTGCGCTCGGACCAGATCCGTTCCAGCTCGTCGTGCAGGATGTCCCGGGTCATCGCGTCCAGCGCGCCGAACGGCTCGTCCATCAGCAGCACCGGAGTGTCCAGGGCCAGCGTGCGGGCGAGCGCGACGCGCTGCCGCATACCGCCGGAGAGCTCGTGCGGGCGCTTGCGGCCGAAGTCGGCCAGGTGCACCGTGCGCAGCAGCTCGGCCACCCGCTCCCGGCGCTGCGCTCGGGGGAGCCGGCGCAGCTTGAGCGGAACCTCCACGTTGGCGTCGACGGTCAGCCACGGGAAGAGCGCCGGCTCCTGGAACATCAGGCCCGGGTTGGCGTCGCCGGCCAGGGTGATCTGCCCACCGCTGACCCGGTCCAGCCCGGCCACCAGGTTGAGCAGGGTGCTCTTGCCGCAGCCGGACGCGCCGACCAGGCAGACGAACTCGCCGGGCGCGACGTCCAGCGACACACCGTCCAGGGCCAGGACGGCGTTCGCCCCGCGCCCGTACACCTTGGTCACGCCGGAGAGCGCGACCGCGGTGGTCGCGCTCGGCGGCGTCGTCGTGGTCGACGTCATGGCTGGACGACCTCGGGCTTGCCCTGCGCCTTGAGCGCGTTGTTGAGGTACTTCAGGTCGTACAGGCCCTTGAGGTCGACCGGCTCGGTCAGGTCGACGTCGACGGCGTGGTCGAGCCCGGCCTTGAGCGAGGACGAGATCGGGTCGTTGGTGAACTCCAACGTCGGCCACGCCTGCTTGATCAGCTTCAGGTCCAGCGGCTTGCCGGTGATCTTGCCGATCGCGTCGGAGATGGCCTGCTGCGCCTCGTCCGGCTTGGTGTTGACGAACTCGTTGGCGGCCACCTGGCCGTCGACCAGCTTCTGCACCACGTCCGGGTGCGCCTTGAGGAACTTGGTGCTCACCAGCAGGTTGGTGATGACGAACTTCTTGTCCGGCCACAGGTCGCGCTCGTCAACCAGCACCTTGCCGCCGGCGTTGACCAGGCGGGAGACGAACGGCTCGGGCACCCAGGCGCCGTCGATCGCACCGCTGTTGAACGTCTCGATGGTCTGGGCGTTCTCCTGCGGCACGATCTTGACGTCACCGCCACCCTCCTTGGTGGTGGTGAGGCCCTGCTGCTTGAGCCAGTAACGGATCGCCACGTCCTGGGTGTTGCCCAGCTGCGGGGTGGCGATCTTCTTGCCCTTCAGGTCCTGCGCCCCGGTGATGCCGGGTTTCACCACCAGCGCCACGCCGCCGGAGGCCGCGCCGGAGATGACCCGGACGGCCTCACCCTTGGACTTGGAGAAGGCGTTCACGGTCGGGTTCGGACCGATGTAGGTGGCGTCCAGCGCGCCGGAGAAGACCGCCTCGATGGCGGCCGGGCCGGCGTTGAAGGTCTTCGGGTCCAGCTTGACGTTGCTGCCGAGCTTCTCCGCGAAGATGCCCTTCTCGACACCGACGACCGCCGGCGCGTGGGTGATGTTGGGGAAGTAGCCGAGGCGCAGCGTCACCGGGCCGGAGCCGCCCGCGCCATCGCTGTCGTCGCCGCACGCGGCGGTGCTGCCCAGGGTCGCCGCGCCGATGGCGGCGAGGGTGGCCAGGGTGACCAACCGGCGCAGGGGGAGCCGTCTCATCGTCCATCCAATCCGCAGTATTCCTACTTAGTTGGTAGGAAGAGTGGGCCAGGCTGCGGTCAGCGTCAAGGCCCATCCACATGGCGGGATGGCGCGTCTCAGTTATGTCGGTATTTCCTACCAGCTTACTAGGGTAATCGGCGTTCGGTGACCGGCAGAGCGGCGACTTCGCGATGACCTTCCACTGGTTTCTGCCCACCTCTGGGGACGGCGACCAGGTCGGTGCCGCCACCGTCACCGCGGGGGCCGCCAGACTCGACGAGTACGCCGCGCTCGGCGTCGACAAGTTCATCCTCTCCGGCTGGCCGCACCGGGAGGAGGCCGAGCGGGTCGGCGCCGAGGTGCTGCCCCTGGTGACGGCCCCGGTCGCGGCGGCTCCGGGAAGGTCGCGGGTGGCGGAGGTGTCGACGCGCTAGGGTCGACTCCGTGGCGGCGCGGAGATCCAGAATTCCAGCGACGAAGTATCCGGTCGAGCGGTTCACCCTCGACAACGGCCTGCGGGTGGTGCTCACCCCCGATCGCAGTGCCCCGGTGATCGGGGTGGCGGTGGTCTACGACGTCGGCATCCGCTCCGAGCCGGAGGGGCGTACCGGCTTCGCCCACCTCTTCGAGCACCTGATGTTCCAGGGCTCCGAGAACCTGGAGAAGCTGGCCCACTTCCGGCATGTGCAGGGCGCGGGTGGCACCTTCAACGGCTCCACCCACCTGGACTACACCGACTACTTCGAGACGCTGCCGAGCAACGCGCTGGAGCGCGCGCTGTTCCTGGAGGCGGACCGGATGCGCGGCCCCCGGCTGACCGAGGAGAACCTGCGCAACCAGGTCGACGTGGTCAAGGAGGAGATCCGGGTCAACGTCCTCAACCGGCCGTACGGCGGTTTCCCCTGGCTGACCCTGCCGCCGGTCATGTTCGACACCTTCCCGAACGCCCACGACGGCTACGGCTCCTTCGACGACCTGGAGTCGGCGACCGTCGCCGACGCCGCGGACTTCTTCCGCCGCTACTACGCCAGCGGCAACGCCGTGCTGGCCGTGAGCGGGGACATCGACGTGGCCGAGGCGACCGAGCTGGTCACCCGGCACTTCGGCGACGTGCCGGCCCGGCCGGCACCGCAACGGCCCGACTTCACCGAGCCCGACCTGAGCGCCGAGCGGCGCACCTCGTACACCGATGCCCTGGCGCCGTTGCCGGCGGTGGCCGGCGCCTGGCGCGTGCCCGACCCGGTCACCGACTTCGCCGGCTACCTGCCGTACGTGGTGCTGGCCGAGGTGCTCACCGACGGCGACGCGTCGCGGCTGGTCGAGCGGCTGGTGCAGCGGGACCGCACGGTGACCAGCCTCGGCGGATACCTCGGTTTCATGGGCGACCCGTTCGACGTCCGCGATCCCACTGCCCTGCTGTTGCAGGCGCACCTGCCGCCCGGTGGCGACGTGGACAAGGTGCTGCGCACTATCGACGAGGAACTGGACCGGCTGGCCACCGACGGGTTGACCGACGGCGAGCTGGCCCGCACCCAGGCCCGGATGGCGACTCACCTGCTGCGGGACACCGACGCGGTGCTCGGTCGGGCGCTGCGGATGGCCGTGCTGGAGCAGCAACGCGGCGAACCGGGCCTGCTCAACGAACTGCCCCGGCTGGTCGGCGAGGTCACCGAGGAGCAGGTCCGGGCCGCCGCGGCCACCCTGCGCCCGGAGCGGCGGGCCGCCATCGAGGTCATCGCCGGAGGTGTTCGGTGAGCGCGAGGAGTGAGCCGGTTTTGCGAGCCCCGCAGTCGCGAGCGAAGGTGACACAGTGAGTATCGCTACTGCTCCTGCCGGGCCGCGTACGCTGCCGCCGCTCGGGCCGACCCGCAAGCTCAAGGTGCCCAAGCAGGCCGAGCGCACCCTGCGCAACGGTCTCACCGTGATCGCCGTGCGCCGGCCCGCCGTACCCCTTGTCGAACTGCGGCTCTGGGTGCCGTTCGGCCGGGTGCACCTGGCCCGCGGCGCGATGCTCTCGCAGACCATGCTCTCCGGCACCGAGTCGATGACCAGCGTGCAGATCGCCGCCGAGTTGCAGAAGGTGGGCGGCGGGCTCTCCGCGGGCGTCGACCCGGATCGACTGATGCTCTCCGGTGCCGGCCTGGTCAGCGGCCTGGACCGGATGCTGGAGCTGCTGGCCGAGGTGCTGACCGGCGCCAGCTACCCCAGCGACGAGGTGGCCACCGAACGGGACCGGCTGGTCGACCGGATCCAGGTGGCGCAGAGCCAGCCTTCGCACCTGGCCCGGGAGGCGCTGCTCAAGCGGATCTACGGCCGGCACCCGTACGCGACGCAGACGCCGGAGCCCGGCCAGATCCGGGCCGTCCGACCGGCGGCACTGCGCACCCTGCACTCCGAGCGGGTCCATCCCACCGGCGCGCAGTTGGTGCTGGTCGGTGACGTGCAACCGGAGAAGGCCCTGGACGCGGCCGAGCGGGCGCTCGGTGGCTGGTCGGGGGCCGGGCGTACCGCCGAACTGCCGGCCACCCCGCCGCTGGAGCCGGGGCCGCTGCTGCTGGTCGACCGGCCGGGATCGGTGCAGTCCTCGCTGCGGATCGCGCTCCCGGCGGTGTCGCGCACCGACCCCGACCATGCCCCGCTGCAACTCGCCAACCTGATCTTCGGCGGCTACTTCTCCTCGCGGTGGGTGGAGAACATCCGCGAGGACAAGGGCTACACGTACGGCCCGCACTCGGTGATCGAGCACTCCGTCGCCGGGTCGGTGCTGGTCGCCGCCGCCGATGTGGCCACCGAGGTCACCGGTCCGGCGCTGCTGGAGACGACGTACGAGCTGGGTCGGCTGGCGTCGCTGCCCCCGAAGCCCGAGGAGTTGGAGCAGGCCCGGCAGTACGCCCTGGGCACCCTCCAGCTCGGCATGTCCACCCAGGCCGGGTTGGCGGCGTTGACCAGCGCGTACGCGGGCAACGGCCTGCGCCTGGACTTCCTCGCCGAGTACGCGGCGAGGTTGGCGAAGGCGAGCATCGACGACGTCGCGCAGGCGGCGGCCCGGTACCTGGCACCGGCTCGGGCGGCGATCGTGGTGCTCGGCGACGCGGAGCGGGTCACCCCGGGGCTGGCCGCGCTGACCACGGTTCACACCGAGCCACGAGCGTGAGCGAGCGGAGCGTCGGCGTGACCGGGCACAGCGGAGCGTCGGCGTGAGCGGGGAGGCGGCGCCGCCGTTGGCGCGGTCCACGCTGGATCGGGCAGCGCACCGGCGGGGTGACTCGCAGTGGTTGACCGAGGCGTGGTTGCGCGCCCGGGTGCTGCTGCTCGATTCGACCGACGAGGGTCGGACGCTGGCCCGCACCGAGACGTCGCCTCCGACGTTGGTGCTGTTCGGGGCGGGTGACGTGCCCGCCGGCTCCGAGTCGACGGCGATGTTCCTGGGTGTCGAGCCGGACGGGGTGCCGGTCTTCGCGGTCGACGCGCCGCTGCCGGCGATCCCAGGGACCCGGGCGGTCCACCTCCGCGAGGTGGGTCACCTGCTCGCCGACCGGGAGGCCGGCATCTTCACCACCGCGCTGGCGCTGGTGAACTGGCACACCCGACACGGTTACTCGACGAGCACCGGCGCGCCGACCGCGATGGACGAGGCCGGCTGGTCCCGGGTGGACCGCAATGGTGGGCGGATCTGGCCGCGTACCGACCCGGCGATGATCGTGCTCGTTCACGATGGCGTGGACGGCCCGGACGGCCGCTGCCTGCTCGGCAACAACGCCAGCTGGCAGGGCACCCCGGGTGGCCGGCGCTACTCCTGCCTGGCCGGTTACGTGGAGCCGGGCGAGTCGGCGGAGGCGGCCGTGCTGCGCGAGGTCCGCGAGGAGGTGGGCATCGGGGTCGAGCGCATCGGGTACGTGGGCAGCCAGGCATGGCCGTTCCCCGGCTCGCTGATGCTGGGCTTCCTGGCCACCGCGAACCCGACCGAGCCGGTGCGGGTCGACCCGTCCGAGATCGCGTACGCCCGGTGGTTTTCCCGCCGGGAGATCGGGGCCGCGTTGGCCGGGCAGACGGTGGACGTGGGCGATGGGGCCCGGCTGATCCTGCCGCCTCCGTCGTCGATCGCGCTGTTCCTCATTCACCGCTGGCTGGACGGCTGGGTGGACGCCGACCGCCGCTGAGCACGGTCCCGGCCCGTGGCCGCCGTTGCCGCGGCGGTCACGGGCCGGGAACACGGGCCGTCGTGGTCGGTGGGTGCGAGAAACGCGGCGGGGGAGCCGGTCCGACCACGACGGACGACCTGTGGAATCAGGTGCCGGTGCGGCTCGGTCTGTGTCGGAAGGCGGGCCGCGACTCGACCAGTGGCAGGACCTTGACCCGTTGCTTACCGGCGCGGACCGCGCCGACGGTGGCCAGCGCGCGGGCCAGCAGGAGGGCGGCGTCCCGGTCCTCGGCGTGCACGATCTGCCGTCGCGGCTCGGGCGTGGTCGTCTCGTCGCGAAGTCGGTGGCCGTCCGCCCAGGCGGCGGCGATGTCCCCGTCAGCGACGGCGCGGATGTCGGTGCGAACGATCAGGAACCGCATGAGGGTCTCCGGATGAACCGCGACGGATGAGCCGGTGTGGAAGTTCCACGTACTCGAGGGCCATGTTACGCCCCGTGTTCGTCCCAGCAACTGAAACGCGCCTATCGGTTTCGAGCCTCGTCCGATCGGCGGATGGCTGCTCAGCGGGGTCGGCGGGCGTGAACGCGACGGGGCCGCCGGCAGTGCGCCGACGGCCCCGTACCCGGTCGAACAATCAGTTCAGATCGAACTGGCCCTTCTTCGCCCCGGTGATGAAGCCGAGCCACCCCGCGCGGTTGAACAGCAGCACCGGGCCGCCCCGGTCCTTGCTGTCGCGCAGGGCGACCGCCGACGGGCCGGTGGCGAGCGGGGCGACCTCCACGCAGTTGGAGGTCTGGCTGCGTGTACTGGTACGCCACGGGGCGTCCGCCAACGAGTGGGCGGAGACGGACGGCGTGTTGCGGATGTCGTTCATGGTTTTGCTCCTGATGTGCAGCGATCCGATGGGACGAGTGGTGCCGCACGTCCTGACGGAGGGTCCCCCGTGGATCACCGGTCCGTCAGTCGCCCCGATTCCCGGCGGCGTTGGGTCGGCGCCGTTGCCGGCCCGAACGCCACTGTGGATGGGTGCGTCGCCTCGGTCAGCCGTCCCGTCGCCTCGATCAGCCAGGAGAGGGTGTCCGAAGCGTTAAGTGCCGCCGTGCATAGCCACTCGAACACCACTTTATAGCGATTTAGCGTGATTGCCTCGGTCGACATGACGTCGGTGAAGCCGCCTTCGATGGCCAAAGTCTCCGGATCGAGGGGATCGGCGAACCGGTAGACGGAGAAGGCGGTCGGCGGAAGGTACCAATTGCCGATCTGGGTGTCCCGGAGCAGCACATGCAGGGCCACGTTGGGCAGCAGCGCCAGCTCGCAGAGTTGGAGTAGTTGCTCGTGCAGCACCTCCGGCGGCCCGGCCCGGCGGCCGAGAGCCGCCTCCTCCAGCACGGCGGTGTAGCGGGGAGCGTGCGGCTCCCGGGTCAGCAGCGACTGACGGGCCAGCCGCGCCTGCACCTCGGTTTCCGGCTCGTCGCCGGGCTCCGGCTCGCCCGCGCCGGCGCTCACCTGGCGGGCCGACACGATCCGGAGCTGGGCGTACCCGGGGGTCTGCAACAGGCCAGGGACCAGCACCGGGTTGTACTCGGAGATCTCCGCGCAGCCCGCCTCCAACTCGGCCCAGCTGCGCTGTTGCTGCGTCATCACCGGGAAGTTCTTCAACCAGCCGCGCATGTCGCCGGCCTCGTTGGTGATGCCCAGCAGCTCGTCGTGCAGCGCCTGGTCGGCGCCGTAGAGGTCGAGCAGGTCGCTGACGTCCTGCGGGTCCGGTCGGCTGCGGCCATTCTCCAGGCGGGACAGTTTGGACGCGGAGGCCCAACCGATACGCTCGATGACCTGATCGCCCGTGAGGCCCGCGGCCTCACGCAGGCGGCGCAGCTCGATGCCCAACCGGCGACGACGCAGGATCGGGCTGGGTGCGGCAGGAGGCACAGTGTCCTCTTTCCCGTCGACCGCCGCAGACGCGACGGTAACTGTATGAAATTCGCCCCCCACGGTCAGTATGGACGGCGCGACCGGTGTCGGAGGTTCCGGCGAGGGCGTGTCTTGCGAAAATCGGACCACGGGAATGCCGGCTGACGACGGACCCGCGGTCGCGGCCCGTCGACCTCGCCCACCTGGGCAGGCCATCCCGCCGGAGGGACCCCATGCGCACGATCCTGCGCCGACCCGACTTCCGCCTGCTCTTCGGCGGCCTGCTGGCCAGCATGACCGCCGAGTCGATCCTGCTGCTCGCACTCGCCATCTGGGTCAAGGATCTGACTGGTTCGAACGGGTTGGCCGGTGCCACGATCTTCGCGGTCATCGCGCCGATGACGCTGGCACCGCTGGTCGGCTGGGTCGTCGACCGCTACCCGCGCCGGCCGTTCTTCGTGGCCGCGAACGTGGTGACCGCCGCCCTGCTCACCCCGCTGTTCACCGTCCGCGACGCGGGCGACGTCTGGGTCGTCTATCTGGTGGCCGCCCTGTACGGACTCTCGTCCATCACCCTCGGCGCGGCGCTCAGTGGGCTCATCCGCGAGATGGTGCCGGTCGAGCTGCTGGCAGAGGCGAACGGCGTGCTCCAGACCGTACGTCAGGGGATCCGACTGGTCGGCCCGCTGGTGGGCGCGGCGCTCTACGCGGCGCTCGGCGGGTGGGCGCTGGCCGGAATCGGCATGGTCGGATTTCTGACCGCCGCGGCGGTGGTGACCGCGCTGCCCGCCCCGCAAGAGGTGCCGCCGGTGGTACGGCTGCGGTGGCCGGCCGAACTGGGCGCCGGCCTGCGGCACCTGGCCGGCGAGCCGGCCCTGCGGCGAGCCCTGCTCGGCTACGGGCTCGGGTCACTGGTGATGGGCTTCAGCGAGTCGCTCATCTTCGCCTACGTCGACCAGGGGCTGAACCGGGACGCCGCGTTCGTGGGTGTGCTGGTCACCGTGCAGGGCGTGGGTGGGTTGCTCGGTGGGCTCTGCTCACCGACGCTGGTCCGCCGGCTCGGAGAGGTCGGCACGCTGGCCGCCGGGGTCGCCTTCTTCTCTCCGGCCGCGCTCGCGCTGGCGTACCCCGATCTGTGGCTCGGGTTCGCGGCGGTCCTGCTGGCCGGGGTCTCGCTCCCGCTGACGATGGTGGGTCTGCACACGCTGATCCAGCGCCGTACCCCGCCTTCGCTGGTCGGCCGGGTCGCCGCGGCCACCCAGGCGGTGGTCAGCGGGCCGCAGGCGTTCTCCATCGGGGCGGGTGCCCTGCTGGTCGGATTCCTGGACTACCGGCTGCTGTTCGCGCTGGTCGCGATCGCCACCCTGGCCGCCGGAGGCTACCTGTGGCGGGGCCGGCACCTGAGTGCGCCCACCGGGGCCCGCCCACCGACGCCGCCCACCCGCCCGACGCTCCCGTCGCCCCGCCGACCGGCCGAGGACACCGACCGACCCGGGCTCGCGGCACCCACCGACCGACGCCACCGTGACCCTTCCCCAACACGACGAGCGGCCGCCCCGGGTGGGGCGGCCGCGCACCGAGAATGAACCGGCAGATCAGGCGGTGAGCGTCTCCAGGTGCTGCTTGACCTGGGTGATTGAGGGATTCGTCAGGGCACTGCCGTCGGCGAAGCGCAGCGTCGGCACTGTCTGGTTGCCACCGTTGACGCTCATCACGAACTCCGCGGCCTTCGGGTCCTGTTCGATGTCGACCACCTCGTACCCGATGCCCTCCCGGTCGAGCTGCGACTTCAGCCGGTGGCAGTAGCCGCACCAGGGGGTGGAATACATCGTCAGCATGGTCGGATCCTCCAACTCCTCCGGCCGCGGCTTGCGGATCAAGCCGAGGCTGTTCGCTGCAACGCTGGGAGGAGCTGAGATGATTCCTGGTTGTGGTGGTTCACTCAGCGTCGGAACAGGTGCTCGCCGGGCTGGACCCGGAGCAACGCTCCGCCGTGACCGCACCTGCCGGCCCGGTCTGCATCCTGGCCGGTGCCGGCACCGGCAAGACCCGGGCGATCACCTCCCGAATCGCCCACCGGGCGCTCTCCGGGGAGATCTCCCCCCGGCACGTGCTCGCGGTCACCTTCACCGCCCGCGCCGCCGCCGAGATGCGGAGTCGGCTCACCGTCCTCGGTGTGGGCGGTGTGCAGGCGCGGACGTTCCACGCCGCCGCGCTGCGCCAGGTGCGGTACTTCGCGCCCCGGCTGCTGGCCGGCCGTGCCATGCCCGAACTGCTGGACAGCAAGGTGCGGCTGGTCACCCTCGCCGCCGCCCGGGTCGGCCTGCGTACCGACCGGGCCGCCGCCCGCGACCTGGCCGGCGAGATCGAGTGGGCGAAGTCGTCGCTGGTCGAACCGACGGACTACGTGGTGGCCGCGGCCCGGGCGCTACGCGACACACCGCACGAGCCGGCGAAGGTGGCCGAGGTGTTCACCGCGTACGAGCAGCTCAAGCGCTCGAACGGTGTGATCGACTTCGAGGACATGCTGCGGGCCGCGGTGTGGGGCATCGAGGAGCACCGGGACGTCGCCGAGCAGGTCCGTGGCCAGTACCGGCACTTCGTGGTCGACGAGTACCAGGACGTCAACCCCCTCCAGCAGCGGTTGCTGGACGCCTGGCTGGGCGGCCGGGACGACCTGACCGTGGTCGGGGACGCCAGTCAGACGATCTACTCGTTCACCGGGGCGACCTCCGCGTACCTGGTCGACTTCCCTCGCCGACACCGCCACGCCACCGTGGTCCGGCTGGTCCGTGACTACCGCTCCACCCCGCAGGTGGTCGGGTTGGCCAACGCGGTGATCTCCCAGGCCCGGGGCACCGAGGCGCGCCTGCGGCTGGAGTTAAGCGGGCAGCGCCCGCCCGGCCCCGAGCCGGACCTGCGGATCTTCACCGACGAGCCGGCCGAGGCGAACGCGGTGGCCGCCCGCTGCCGGTCGCTGATCGACGCGGGCACGCCGGCGAAGGAGATCGCCGTGCTGTTCCGCGTCAACGCGCAGTCCGAGGCGTACGAGAAGGCGCTCACCGAGGCCGCGGTGCCGTACGTCGTGCAGGGCGCCGAGCGGTTCTTCGAACGGGCCGAGGTGCGCCAGGCGATGGTCGCGCTGCGTGCCGCCACCCGCTCGATCCCGGGGGAGACACCGTTGCCGGCCGCCGTCGTCGAGGCGCTCACCGCCGTCGGCTGGGCACCGGACGCGCCCCCGGCCGGCGGCGCCGCCCGCGAGCGATGGGAGGCGCTGTCCGCGCTGGTCCAGCTCGCCGAGGAGTACGCGGCCACCCCCGAGGTCGTGCCGATCGGCGAGGCCGCCTCGGTGGAGCGCCCGGTCACCCTCACCGATTTCACCGAGGAGTTGGCGCGCCGGGCCGCCCAGCAGCACGTGCCGACGGTGGACGGCGTGACGCTGGCCTCCCTGCACTCGGCCAAGGGGTTGGAGTGGGACGCGGTCTTCCTGGTCGGTCTCGCCGAGGGCACGATGCCCACCACGTACGCCAAGACCGTCGAGCAGGTCGAGGAGGAGCGCCGGCTGCTCTACGTCGGGATCACCCGCGCCCGGGAGTGGCTCTGGCTGTCGTACGCCGCCGCGCGCTCGCCGGGCGGGCGGGCCCGACGCCCGTCGCGGTTCCTGCCCCAGCTCGACCGCTCCGGCGGCACCGAACGGGCGACCGGCGGCGCCGGTCCGGCCCCCCGTCCCGAGCGACGGCGAACCCAGATCGTCTCCTGCCGGATCTGCGGCGCCACCCTGCTCGCCGGCCCGGACCGCAAGCTCGGCCGCTGCCCCACCTGCCCGTCCGATATCGACGATGAGCTGCACGAACGGCTGCGCGAGTGGCGGCAGCGGGTGGCCGGTGCACAGAAGGTCCCGGCGTACGTGGTCTTCACCGACGCGACACTCATCGCGTTGGCCGAGCGGCGCCCGGGCCGGTCGGAGGAGCTGATCGCCATCGCCGGCATCGGCCCGCGCAAGCTGGGCCTCTACGGGGAGTCGGTGCTGGCCCTCGTGGCTGGTGCCGGGGTGGACGATGTCTGCCCGGAGAAAACTTTCGAAATCTCGTCGTAAATTCGTTTGCCCTCGCCCCGGCGCGAGGAATAGCCTCAGGACACACCACGCGAGCGGCGCCATTCCGGCTGCTCACGGGGGTCGGTCCAGTCGATTCGAGGAACGTGAGGGAGGTGGCACCGTGAAGATCTTCACCTATGAGCGTCTGGCGGCGATGCCGTCTGTCTGCGCTCCGCTGTCGGCTGTCCGGGTGGCCCTTACGGCTGCACGACCGTCGGTTCCGCAGGTGCACCAGGTTCAGGCCGAGCTGATCCTGACCGTCGCGCCCGCTGGAGTCGAGGGGACCAGTGGCTTCACGGGCAATGGCATCCAGGTCGCCAAGAAGCGCATGGATGTCCGCGGCGTTCCACCTCGAGGTAAACCGGTCTGACCATCAGACTCCGGCTCACCTCGAGGCCGCGGAACCCGCTTACCGGGATCCGCGGCCTCAGTTTTTTGCCCGCCGTAAGTACGTCGGAATGCGATCCACGAGATCGAAGTGAGAGAGAGGTGACCGGGAGATGAGTCTGGCGTTGGCCCCC
Source organism: Micromonospora sp. BQ32 (assembly GCF_059358895.1). Classification (NCBI taxonomy): domain Bacteria; kingdom Bacillati; phylum Actinomycetota; class Actinomycetes; order Micromonosporales; family Micromonosporaceae; genus Micromonospora; species Micromonospora sp. BQ32. The sequence continues at coordinate 156,508 of NZ_JCADBI010000010.1, forward strand.
CTCGACATGAGCGTCGAGATGGAGGCGAACCTGCCCTGCCGGAAGTTCGACCCCGACCTGTGGTTCTCCGACTCGCCCACCGAGCTCGAGCTGGCCAAGTCGCTCTGCGGGGACTGCCCGCTGCGCGTCGAGTGCCTGGCCGGAGCCGTTGAGCGAGCGGAGCCGTGGGGCGTCTGGGGCGGCGAGATCTTCGAGCGTGGCGCGGTTGTCCCGCGTAAGCGGCCCCGTGGCCGTCCGCGTAAGGAGGACGTCGCTCGTGACGCCGAGCTTCGGGTCGAGGCCGAGGCGCGCCTGGCGGCCAGTGGGCTGTCCGAGGTGCGTGGCGCGGTCCGGCTGGCAGCCTGACATGTTCCCGACCCGTACCAACTACGCCGGTGGCACACCGGCAGTGAGTGAGAAAACGATGTTGAACGTTCCGAGTGGAGCCTTCGAGATGCAACTACTCCACGAAGCGTTGACCCGGGCTCGAATGCGCCGGCCTCAGGCCGGTCGTACCACCACGAGCACTGAGGCAACCCGATCCGCCCGTACCGTCGCCATGACCGGCCGCAACCAGGCGGCTCGCGACCTGGGCGTTCTCTAGTACCACCCCACGCAGAAGGGCGGGTGCCGACCGGCACCCGCCCTTCCCCATGCCCTCAGGCGACCGGGCCTCGACGTCGTCAGGCGACCGGGGCGAAGCCGGGCAGCCAGCGCTCCAGGATGCTCCGGTACGGCGCCTTCGCCTCCAACTGGCAGAGCACCCCGATCGACCCGAGCGTCACCCGGTGGATCAGCAGGTACGACGGGGGCAGGTTGAGCCGCTTGCTCAGCTGGTACGTGGGGGAGCGAGGGCTGGCCAGTCGACCCGCCTCGGCCCGTAGCCAGGCCCGGGTGAACCGGAAGCCGTCCGCCGCGATGGGCTCCAGCATGGGGCGGATGAAGTCGAGCACCCCCTCGGCGTCGATCTCCTCGGCCGAGCCGATGAACCCCTCCGACCGCAGCCCCGCCACGACCTCGTCGGCATCGCCGCGCAGGGCCATCGCGGCGATACGACCGATCGGCTCCGGGGTGCCCTCCGGCATCCGGGCCACCGCACCGAAGTCGATCACCCCGAGCCGACCGTCGGGCAGCAGCCGGAAGTTTCCCGGGTGCGGGTCGGCGTGCAGCAGCCCAGCCCGCTGGGGCGCGGAGAGGTGCAGGGTGGCCATCAACCGACCCGCCTCGTCCCGATCCTCCTCGGTGCCCTCCCGGATGATGTCGGCCAGCGGTGTGCCCGTCACCCACTCGGTGACCAGCACCCGGGGCGAGGCGTTCACCACCTCCGGAATGTAGATCTCCGGGTCGTCGGCGTACGCGGCCGCGAAGGTGCGCTGCGACTCGGCCTCCAACTCGTAGTCCAACTCCTCGGTGATCCGTTCGCGCAGCTCGGCGAGGAGCGGCTTGACGTCCAGGCCCGGCTGGATGGCCCGGAACATCCCGCCCAGTCGGGAGAGCTGCTTGAGGTCGGCGAGCAGGGCGTCGCCGGCCCCCGGATACTGGATCTTGACCGCCACATCGCGGCTGTTCGGAGCCCCCGACTCGTCGAACCCCGGCTCGCGCCAGCGCGCCCGGTGCACCTGACCGATGCTGGCGGCGGCGGCCGGGACGTCGTTGAACTCGACGAACAGGTCCCGCCAGTCGGGGCCGAGCTGCTCGGCCAGCACCTTGTGCACGCTGGCGGCCGGCAGCGGAGGCGCGGCCTCCTGCAACTTCGTCAGCGCCTGCCGGTAGGGCGCGGCGATCTCCTCCGGCAACGCCGCCTCGAAGACCGACAGCGCCTGGCCGAACTTCATCGCCCCGCCCTTGAGCTGGCCCAGCACGCTGAACAGCTGCTCGGCGGTGCGCTGTTGAATCTCCGCGGAGATCACGTCGGAGGCGAGCCCGGTGACGCGCTTTCCCATCCCGAGAACGGTCCGGCCGGCGAAGCCGAGCGGCAGGGCGGCGAGCTTGGCGGTGCGGGACACGGCGCGGCGCGGGATGTCGGTCACCCGGTCATTGTTACCGACCGGAGGGCCCCGCTGCTGCTCTGCGGCCGGGCTGGTGCGGACACTCGGCCTCGCGAGCACCCACACGCCGGGTGTGGCGGCCAACCCCGACGACGGAAACGGCCGGCCCCGGTGATCTCCATGGCACCACCCAGCGTCTCCGGCTGACCTCCGTCCAGCTGGGTCAGCGCCTCGGTCAGCGCGTACCCGCAGGCGACGAGCACCGTGCCGGTCGTGACGGCGGCCACCGGGTCGGCGGCGGCGAGTTGAGCGGCGAGCCGCGGCCAGTCCGGGTCGCGGTCGGCCCGGTGCAGCTCGACGCAGTGCAGGCAGGGCCCGGCGGGTGGGCGGACCAACGGCCCGATCACCGGTACGCCTTCGCGCAACGTGACCAGCAGGTGCGGCTGCCGGCGCTGGGCGAGACCGGCGGCGAGCAGCGCGGGAGGCCGGTCCGTGCCGAGCTGGATCACCAGGTCGATCCGCCCGGCGCGGCTCGGGTGAGTGCCGGTGCCCGGTGCGACGCGGTTGACCGCAGCCCGCACCGCCGGTGCCAGCGGACGACCCAGTTCGCTGGCGGGGATGCCCGTGCCGATCAGGTCGACGGGGCGTACCGGGCCGGTGAGCTGGGGAATCACCTGCCCCACGCCGGACTGGGCCAACGCCACCGTGAGCGGCCCGCCGAGCGCCCCGGCGCCGGTGAGCAGGACTCGGGCCGTCCGCCGCCGACGCAGGACCTGGGCGGGGGTGCCGGGCAGTCGGGCGGTGGCCAGGGCCAGCGCGCCGGCCTCCGCCGCGAGCCGGGCACGGACCGGGCCGGTCAGGTCGCGGGGGAGCAGGCTGTGCGCGGGCACCAACAGGCCGGCGGCCCGCAAAGCGTCGAGCAGGGTACGCGCGTCGTCGGCGCTGACCTGGGCGGTCACCGCCTGGGCCAGCACGGTGCGCTCGCTGCGGGTGCCGTCGAGCAGGTCGAGCAGATGCGCGGCGCGAGGGTTGGCCAACTCCAGCAGGACGGCCGGCCCGGGGCCGACGCCGAGTTGGAGGGTGTGCCGGTCCCGCCAGAGCCGGCTGAGGCCGGGCAGCAGGGTGGGGCGGGGCAGCGCGGAGCGGCTCATGGTCACGAATCGTGACCACATCTTCGCGTTCAGTCGATCGTTGTCCACAGGTGGCCAGGCCGCTGTCCAGCGCTATCCACAGGATTTGACGGGTTTTCCACAGCCCGCTGTCCCTGCTGTCGGCCACCCGACAGGACTACCGACGCCGCTGGCACCGCACTCTCGATCGGCAACGGGGGCGGGGTGGCCACCGGCCACCCCGCCCCCGTTCACCCGTTCGGGTCAGACCTTGGCCTTGCCCAGGATGCGGTTCACTGTTGTTCCGCAAACCGGGCACTTGCCCTTGGCCATGTTCATTCCGGTCTTCGAGACCTCGACGTGCCCCTCGAAGTCCCGCTTCTCCTTGCACTTCACGCAGTAACCGTTGTAGGTCGTCTGGGCCTGGTCGGCCACGGTGCCCTCCTCGTCTCGTCCGCCGGTCAATGCCGTCCCGGCGGGGTGCCCGGCGGCGGGCCACACGGGGCGCCGGCGCTGGGTCTCACTCCGCGGCCACCTTCGTGACCGCTGGTCCGCGGACCCTACCCAGGTCTGGGCAGTTCCATGTCAGCTGTGCATCGACACTGTGAGCAAGTCGACGTCGAGAGTGTGCATGGCGAAATAGGTCGGATAAGTCAGTTTGGCGGGGACACGCCGACCAAACCCTGACAGCCACCCGTGCGAGTGCCCCCGCAGCGGCATTCGGGACGGTGATCACCTACGGTGGGGAGGTGCCGCGTACCGGCGTCATCCGCCTTCACGAAGGGTGACGAGGTGGCGCGATGGCGCCGCGGTCAAGAAATTTTCGGGACGCCTGGCGACCAATCACCATTTTCTGGGCGCGTGTCGTGCGGTTGACCCTTGCGGACCCCTGGTCAGTACGCATTAGCTTTCCTTCGTGACACGTAGTCGAGGCTGCGCGGGCCAGTGATGGCGGGGACGCGCAAGCCGGTCGTCGAGGTGCGGCGCAGCCAGCGCCGACGACGCACGGTGTCCGCGTACCGTGACGGTGAGCGAGTGGTCGTCCTCATCCCCGACCAGTTCTCCCGCGCCGAGGAGAGCGAGTGGGTCGACCGGATGCTCGCCCGGCTCGCCGCCCGGGAGGGGCGCCTCGCCCGCTCCGACGCCGAGCTGCTCGCCCGCGCCAACCGGCTCATCGACCTCTACCTCGCCGGGTACGCCACGAAGGCGGTGCCGGCCAGCGTCCGATGGGTCACCAACCAGAACGGCCGGTGGGGCTCCTGCACGCCGGCGGACCGCAGCATCCGAATCTCGCACCGCGTCCAGGAGATGCCCGATTGGGTGATCGACTACGTGTTGCTGCACGAGCTGGCGCACCTCATCGTGCCCAGCCACAACGCCCGGTTCTGGGCGTTGGTCGGTCGCTACCCCAAGGCGGAACGGGCCCGCGGCTACCTCGAAGGGGTCGCCGCCGCCTCCTGCGCCCCACTCCCCACCTGACCCACACTCCGGCCCGCGCCTTCGGGGCGCCGCGCGCCGAAATTCACTCGCGTTCCTGAATACCGCGCTGTTGAGGGCTCCGGGACACCGCGACTTCCATGAAACCGAGTCGATCATGCCGCCGAGCCCGGCTCAGGTAGGTGGGCCGGGTGGGGTGGCTGTATGGGGTGGGGCGCTAGGGTCGGGGGATGGCGCGACGGGTGGTGGTGGCGTTGCTCGGGCCGGTGCACTGGTCGCCGCCCGGTGTCGACCTGGCGCAGTGGCGAGCGGCTCTCGCGGAAGACGTCATCGACCTGTTCGCCACGCTCAACGAGGTGGAGGTCGCGGTCGCGGTGACCCCGGCCGACCGAGCTCTGGCCGATGCGCTGGTGTGGCCCGGCACGGCGGTGTACGAGGTGGCCGAGCCGACGCCCAACGCCGTGTTCGCCGCGCTGGACGGGTACGACCAAGCGGCCGTGCTGGTCAGTGACGTGCCTGACCTGCCCGCGTTGACCGTCGGCAAGCTGCTCCGCCCACTCACCACCCGACCGGTCGCGGTGGCTCCGGTCGAGGGCGGCGGCCCGGGTCTGCTCGGAGTCGCGGTACGACTGCCCGCGCCGGACTGGCTACCGACGCTGGAGCTGGATACGGCGACGCCGGCTGTGGCGCGCGCCAACGCCCCGCGACCGGGTGACGTGGCGGTCACTGCGGGCTGGCGACGACTGCGCGGCCCGGCTGACCTGGCCACGCTGGACCCGGCCTTCGAGGGTTGGGAAGCGACCCGCGCCCTGCTCTCCGGGTCGGGCCGACCCGGCTGAACCGCCGCGCGGGGTCTCTTCCCGGCCGCTCGGCACCGGGCCATCCGGCGCACTGCCGAACGCGCCCGGGTGCCCGCTGTCGATCTTGCGGGCACCCGGGCGCAGGCCGTCGTTGCGCGGACGTCAGGACTTGGCGTCGCCGTCGCCGTCGGGCTCGCCGGGCTGACCCGGCTGATCCGACTGGCCGGGGGCCTTCTCCTCCACCCCGCCGGGGGCGGTGAAGTCGAAGCTGTCCAGCTCGCTGAGGTCCATGTCGTTCATCGCGAAGGCGACCGGGTCGGCGAAGTCGTCGTCCGACGGGAGCAGGTCCGGGTGGCCCCAGACCGCGTCGCGGCCTTCGATGCCACGGTGCTGGGTGAGCGCGGCCCAGAGCGCCGCGGCCTCGCGCAGCCGGCGAGGGCGCAGTTCCAGACCGACCAGCGCGGCGAAGGTCTGCTCGGCGGGACCGCCGGCGGCCCGGCGACGGCGGAACGCCTCGCCCAACCGGACGACGTTGGGCAGCCGGTCGCTGGCGGCGCTGTCCACGACGTGGCACACCCAGCCCTCGACCAGGGCGAGTGCGGTTTCCAGACGGGCCAGTGAGGCCTTCTGCGCCGGAGTGTCCTCCGGGGTGAAGATGCCCTCCAGGGCGATCGCCTGCATCGACTCGGGGTCGGTCGGGTCGACCCGGCCCATCGCCTCCTCGATCGCCTCCCGGTTGACCCGGATGCCCGCGGCGTACATCTCGACGGCGCTGAGCACATGCCCACGCAGCCACGGGACGTGCTGGAACAGCCGCTGGTGGGCCGCCTCGCGCAGCGCCACGTAGAGGCGGACCTCGTCCTCGGGCAGCTCCAGGCCCTCGCCGTACGCCCGGATGTTGGCCGGGATCAGCGCGGCCGTGCCGGCCGGGCCGAGCGGCAGCCCGATGTCGCCGGCGGAGAGCACCTCCGCGGCGAGCGAACCGAGGGCCTGGCCCAGCTGGCCGCCGAAGAGCGCGCCACCGAGGGAGGCCACCATCGACTGCATCGGGCCGAGCTGGGCGCGCGCCTCCGGTGGCACCAGGTCGCCCATCGCGCCGACCATCCGGCTGGCGACCGGGTCGCACAGCTTGCGCCACACGTCCAGCGTCTTGAAGATCCACTCGTTGCGGTTCCACGCAACCGGGTTCTGGATGCCGGAGGGCCACGCCGAGGCGGGCTCCAACCACAGGTCGGCGAGGCGCAGCGCCTCCTCGACCGCGTTGCGTTCGTACATCGACACCGCCGGGTCACCGGCGGCCGCGAGCTGGCTGGCTGCTACCTGCCGGGCCAGGTCCCAGTTGACCGGCCCGCTGCCCGGCGCGGAGAGCAGGTGCTGCAACTGCGACATGAACTGCTGCATCTGCGCGGGATCGTTGGGGTCTGGTGGCTGCCCACCCGGGAGCGCGAAACCGAACGGAATATCAGGCACGACATCTACGGTACGCGGACCGCGCCCCAGGTAGCCGCCGCTGGCGTTGCGCTGAGGGCGAAGTCGCGCGGCGCATCCGGCGGGTGAGGCGTACCCGGTCGGTACGCTCTGCGGCATGAGACGTCGTGGCCTGACGGTCCTGCTCGGTGCCCTGTTCACCGCCCTGCTGAGCATCGGGGTGCTCCGGGTGCCGATTCCGTACGTGGTGCTGGGCCCGGGGCCGACGGTCAACACCCTCGGTACTACCGACGGCAAGGAGGTCATCCAGGTCTCCGGTCGGGAAACCTCGACCTCGGCCGGCCAGTTGCGGCTGACCACGGTGGGGGTGCAGCCCACGGTGCGGTTGCGTGGGGCGATCGCGGGCTGGTTCTCGGACGACGAGGCGGTGGTGCCGCGCGAGCTGGTCTACCCGCCGGGGGAGTCGACGGAGCAGGTCGAGCAGCGCAACGCCGAGGACTTCAAGGCGTCGCAGACCAGCGCGGAGACCGCCGCCCTGCGGGAGCTGGGCTTCCCGGTGCAGGTGGTGATCAAGACGGTGGCCGGGGACGGCCCGGCGGCCGGGGCGCTGAAGGCCGGCGATCTGATCACCTCGGTCGACGGCCAGCCGGTGCCGGTGGCCGCGAAGGTCACCGAGCTGGTCCGGGCCAAGCCGGCGGGCACGGCGTTGACCATCGGCTACACCCGCGACGGCGTGCCGGCCACCGCGACGGTGACCAGTCAGGAGCAGGACGGCCGACCGCGCATCGGTGTCGAGATCGATCAGCAGCAGCCGCACCCGTTCACGCTCGGCATCGACCTGGGGGACATCGGTGGGCCGAGCGCCGGTCTGATGTTCGCCCTGGGGATCGTGGACAAGTTGACCCCGGCCGACCTCACCGGCGGCCAGATCATCGCCGGCACCGGCACCATCGACGACGAGGGCGCCGTCGGCCCGATCGGCGGAATCGCCCAGAAGCTGGTCGGCGCCAAGCGCGCCGGGGCCAAGGTCTTTCTGGTGCCGGCGGACAACTGCGCCGAGGCGGTCCGCAATCCGCAGCCCGGTCTGCCGCTGTTGCGGGTGGGCTCGTTGGACGAGGCGATGACCGCTCTGGAGACGTTGCGCGCGGGCGGTCAGCCGACGCGTTGCTGACCGGTGTGACCGTGCCCCGACACGCTCAGGAACACCCCGTACTCTGGGTGCCTGGTCGGAGCCGATCATATCGAGCGTGCGGAGCCAACAGTGGTCATGCGTAGCAGCAGCCCCCTTCCGAGGATGAGCCGGCGCGGGCGCGTCACGATCGCCGTCCTGGTCGGGGTTTTCGTGCTCTTCACCCTGCTCGGCTGGGGTGTCCAGGCGTGGACCGACTGGCTCTGGTTCGACGAGGTCCAATACACCGAGGTCTTCACCGGCGTCCTGCTCACCCGCCTGGTGCTCTTCCTCGCCATCGGCCTCGGCATGGCGGTGATCGTCGGTGGCAACCTGTGGCTGGCCTACCGGCTGCGCCCGCGACTGCGTCCGCACTCGGTGGAGCAGGCCACCCTGGAGCGCTACCGGATGGCGCTCAGCCCGCGTCTCGGCACCTGGATCTCGCTGACCGCCGCGGTGGTCGGGCTCTTCGCCGGTCTCTCCGCGCAGAACCGGTGGAACCAGTGGCTGCTCTTCCGCAACGGCGGTGACTTCGGCATCAAGGACCCGGAGTTCGGGGTCGACATCGGCTTCTACGTCTTCCAACTGCCGTTCTGGCGTTACCTGCTCGGGGTCGCCTTCACCGCGGTGGTGCTGGCCGTGATCGGCGCGCTGGCGGTGCACTACCTCTTCGGCGGGGTTCGCCTGCAGGGCGTCGGCGACCGGATGAGCAACGCGGCCCGCGCGCACCTGAGCACCCTGGTCGCGGTCTTCGTGCTGTTGAAGGCGATCGCGTACGTGTTGGACCGGCGGGCCATGCTGCTGGAGTACAACGAGGGCGCCAAGTTGTACGGCGCCGGCTACGCCGACGTCAACGCGTTGCTGCCGGCGAAGGAGATCCTCGCCTACATCTCGATCGTGGTGGCGATCGCGATCATCGTGTTCTCCAACGCCTGGATGCGGAACCTGGTCTGGCCGGGGATCTCGCTGGCGCTGCTCGGCGTGTCCGCGGTGGCCATCGGCGGCATCTACCCCTGGGCGGTGCAGACCTTCGAGGTCAAGCCGAGCGCCAAGGACAAGGAAGCGCCGTACATCCAGCGCAGCATCGACGCGACGCGGGCGGCGTTCGGGTTGGGGGCCACCGAGACGACCCCGTACGCGGCGAACAACCTCACCCCACCGGCGAACCTGGCCACCGACACCTCGGTGGTGTCGAACGTGCGGCTGCTCGACCCACAGCTGGTCAGCGAGACGTACACCCAGCTCCAGCAGGTGCGTGGCTTCTACGACTTCGGTCCGAAGCTGGACATCGACCGGTACGGGGTGAACGGCAAGGTCTCCGACTACGTGGTCGGCGTCCGGGAGATCAACTACGGCGAGTTGACCGACCAGCAGAACACCTGGATCAACCGGCACACCGTCTACACCCACGGGTACGGGCTGGTGGCCGCCCCGGGCAACCAGGTGGTCTGCGGCGGGCAGCCGTTCTTCGTCTCCGGCTTCCTCGGCGAGAAGACCCAGGAGGCGTGCTCCTCGCAGACCGAGCAGATCCCGGCCAAGCAGCCGCGCATCTACTACGGCGAGCGGATGGCGGCCGACGACTACGCCATCGTCGGGCAGTCCGACCCGAACAAGAAGGCCGAGTTCGACCGGCCGGTCGGTGAGGGCGGCGGCGAGTCCTACACCTACACCGGTGAGGGCGGTGTGGAGATCGGCTCCTTCACCCGGCGACTGCTGTACGCCATCAAGGAGCAGGAGTCGAACTTCCTGCTCTCCGAGGCGGTCAACAAGGACTCCAAGCTGCTCTACGTGCGTAACCCGCGCGACCGGGTGGAGAAGGTCGCGCCGTTCCTCACCCTGGACGGCGACCCGTACCCGGCAGTGGTCGACGGTCGGGTGCAGTGGATCGTGGACGGCTACACCACGGCGGCCTCCTACCCGTACGCGGAGAAGGTCAACCTGCAGACCGAGACCACCGACGAGTTGACCAACCGGGGCACCTTCCAGCTGGCCCGGGAGGACGTCAACTACATGCGCAACTCGGTGAAGGCCACCGTCGACGCGTACGACGGCACGGTGAAGCTCTACGAGTACGACGACACCGACCCGGTGCTCAAGGCGTGGAACAAGGCGTTCGGCGGTGACCTGGTGCTGCCGAAGGCGGAGATCCCGGTCGAGCTGAGCGAGCACCTGCGCTACCCGGCGGACATGTTCAAGGTGCAGCGCAACCTGCTCACCAAGTTCCACGTGACGAACCCGGGTGACTTCTACTCCGCGCAGGACTTCTGGCAGGTTCCCAACGTGCCGGACGCTCCGGACAGCGGTCAGAAGCAGCCTCCGTACTACCTGTTCACCCAGTTCCCGGGGCAGGAGAGCCCCCGCTTCCAGCTCACCTCGGCGGTCACCCCGAACGGCCGGCAGAACCTCGCGGCGCTGATCTCCGGGTCGTACGTCGAGGGGAAGCCCCGGCTGGAGGTGCTGGAGTTGCCGGATCAGACCCGGATCTCCGGCCCGGTGCAGGTGCACCAGCAGATGACGAACAACGCGAACATCCGCCAGCAGCTCAACCTGCTCTCCAGCAACCAGGCGCAGGTGCAGTACGGCAACCTGCTCTCGTTGCCCTTCGCCGACGGGATGCTCTACGTCGAGCCGGTCTACGTGAAGAGCAACCAGCAGGACGCGTACCCGCTGTTGCAGAAGGTGCTGCTCTCGTACGGTGATGGTGGCTCCTTCGTGGCGCTCGCCGACAACATCAACGACGGCATCAAGCAGCTGGTCGAGCAGGGCAAGAAGGCTGGGCAGGGCACGTCGCCGCCACCGACGACCGGGGGCAACCCGACGACGCCCACGCCGACGCCTTCGGGGACGGCGACGCCACCGCCGACGCCGACGCCGACCCCGAGCGCCGGCACCCCACCGCCGACCGGTGACCTGGCTGCCGCCGCGGACCGGGTGCAGACCGCGATCACCGAGGTCCGGGCCGCGCAGACGTCCGGCGACTTCGAGCGGTACGGGCGGGCGCTGAAGGCGTTGGACGAGGCGCTCACCGCGTTCCAACAGGCGCAGCAGGCCGCCGGCACGGGTGGTGCGCCGGGTGCCAGCCCGAGCGCCGGCGGCTGACCCGCCACCCACGGAGTCACCTCGCCGAGCCCCCGTCGTCCGGACCGCGTCAGGTCCGAACGGCGGGGGCTCTGCCGTGTCCTGATCTGTGCGCATCTGTCACGTCACCGACAGCACCCCCCAGCCCCGCAACCTGCGACGCCGGTCCGCCGTCCTCATTGCGACGGGGTGGGAACGAGGGGGGGCGACCGTGCGGGACGCGCAGAGCTTCGATGACTTCTACCGCAGCACCGGGCGGCGGATGGTGCGGTACGGCTATGCGGTAGCTGGCGACCACAGCGAGGCGCAGGACCTGGTGCAGGAGGCGTACACCCGGGCCTGGCGGCAGTGGGGGCGACTGTCGTCGCATCCGGCGCCGGAGGCGTGGCTGCGGCTCGTGGTGGCCCGGCTGGCGACCGACCGCTGGCGGCGTCTGCACCGTTGGCGGGTGGTGCTGAGCCGTACCGGACCACCGGCGGTCGCACCTCCGCCGAGCGAAGACGGGGTGCTCCTGGTCGGGGCGCTCCGGCAGCTGCCCGCCACGCACCGGCAGGCGCTGGCCCTGCACTACCTCTTCGACATGTCCGTCGAGGAGATCGCCCGGGAGACCGACGTCCCGGTCGGCACCGTGAAGTCCTGGCTGTCCCGAGGTCGGTCCCGGCTGGCCGCGCTGCTGCCCGACCTCTGCGCCGTGGAGTTGGAGGCGAACGATGTCAGTTGAACTCGCTGACCTGTACCGGTCGCTCAGCACCGTCGCGGACGCCCACGAGCTGACCCACCCCGAGTCGCTTCGGCGGTTCGCCGACCGGCGGGCCCGAGCCCGGATCGCCGGCTCGACGCTCGCGGTGGTGCTGCTCGTGGGCGGGGTGGCCGTCGGTGGCCGACTGGCGTACCCGGCGGACGGCTCCGCACCGCTGCCGCCGCCCGCCGGCACCCCTGGCCCGGTGCCGACCGAGGCGACTCCCCGGCCGTCACCCACGCCGACCCCGGCGTCGACGCCCTCGTCGCCGCCGCCGAGTACCACCCCGAGCGGTACGCCCTCGCAGCCGGCCACCAGCGCGGCAGCACCTCAGCCGCCCACCTCGATTCCGGACCGCGCGTTCTTCGTGCTGGCTGCTCCGAACCGGACCGGCTTGGAGTCACGGGCGGGGGGCCCGGTGCTGCCGACGCTCTGCGGCACGCGGCTGCCCAGCGACTCGGCGACGGTTCAGCGTCGTGGCCGGTATCTGGCGTACAAGTTGCCGGAGACGCCGACGGGGAACGTGCCGGACGGCAGCTACCGGCACACCATCACCATCTACCGGGCGGGCCGTGCCGACGACGCGTTACGGGAGCTGCGGCAGGCCGTGCGCGGCTGCCCCGACCAGAAGCTGCCCGACGACGGCAGGACGTGGCGACAGCGGCTGTTGACGTCGGTGGGGTACGGGGACGAGTCGGTGCTGTTCGAGATGCGCGCCCCGATGCCGGACGGGATGGGCGAACCGGGCACGGACGAGGTTCGGCTGGTCCGGGTGGTCCGGATCGGCGACGTGGTGACGGTGCTCTGGGAGCAGGGTTGGGAGCACACGGCAGCCGTCCGGTCTCAGGTCGACGCGGACAGCCGACGGGCGGTGACGGCGATCGAGAACTGGCTCGACTGACAACGGCCCAGGTCAGGGCTGTCGGCGAGAGTGGTATCGGCGTCGCTTTGCGGTGTCCCGGGTCGGTGCGCTACGGTTATCGAGCCGACGCGGGGTGGAGCAGCTCGGTAGCTCGCTGGGCTCATAACCCAGAGGTCGCAGGTTCAAATCCTGTCCCCGCTACGAGAGAAAGCCCGTCCCGGGAACGCCGGGGCGGGCTTTCGACATTGTCCGGCACGTTGGGCATCGTCGGGTACGGGTGCCCGCAGCGGTTGGTGACCCCGGTGATCATCGCCCAGAACGGGTGGGTTAGTCTTAACCAGTCGACGCGGGGTGGAGCAGCTCGGTAGCTCGCTGGGCTCATAACCCAGAGGTCGCAGGTTCAAATCCTGTCCCCGCTACCACTGAAAGTGATAGCAGTCCGGCCCCCACAGTGTGGGGGCCGGACTTGTTTTACCGCCAGCTGGGGCGAGGGCCCCGAAGGGGCCGGCACCGCCACGGCACCGGCCCCCGAGGGTTCTACCGCAGGCCGAAGGCCCGGGTGATGGTCTGGGTGACGCCGCCACCGTTGCGCTGCTTGGCGGTGACCCGGATCGACACGAAGTCGGCCCGGTGCGGCGCGTTCACAGACGCCTGCCAGCTGCCCTTCTTCTCCTTCAGCTCCTGCCGCTGCCAGGTCGCCCCGTCGTCGTAGGAGATCTCCAGCTGGAGCGACGACACGGCGTCCCGAGCCGCGGCGCTGCCCACCACCACGGGCATGATCGCGAAGTCGGTGCGGCGCTTCGCCCGACCCGCGAGGTCCACGTCCGTCCCGTAGTCCAGTTGGACCAGCGGGATGGCCTGCACCTCGGTGCTGCCGCCGGAGACGAAGCTCCACTCCGTGTGCGTGGCGGTCGAGTACGGGCTGAACTCGGGCTTGCCCTTGGTCTCGACGACCAGCCGGTACGGCAGTTTCTCCGGCGACAGGTCACCCGCGCCGACCTCCGGCCAGCCGTCGAACCGGGTCAGCTGCTTCTCGCCCTGGTAGAACGTGGCGATCTGGGACATGCTGGCCCCGCCGCTGTGTGCGGCACCCGCGTCGCCGAAACCCTGGATGTAGGCGCTCATGGCGGTCTCACCACGGAACGGGATCTCGGTGCTGAGCAGCCGTGGCCGGGTGATGGGCCCGAACCAGCGGTCCTTCTGGACACTGCCCGGCCGGTAGGCGATGGCCTCGGTGTTGGACCGCGCCCAGTCGGCGACGTCGGCGTACTGCATCCACTTGACGCCGCCACCCGCGGAGACCCAGTCGGTACGCGGCCCCGGCGCGACCGGCTCGAACGGGAACGGGCGTGCCGCCGCGTACTCGTACGGGGGAAAGTCCATCCGCGTCTCGCTGGACTGCTTCCCCGGGGGCGGGGAGAAGGTGAGATCGATCCGGGCCAGGTTGCGCGGGTCGGTCCTGGCGGACGGATCCCTCGGGACCCCGCCACGGTGGTAGTCCACCAGGTCGTACAGGTACGTCGCCCTGGGGTGGGCGACCACGACCAGTCGTACCGGGTTGCGACCCGCAGCGGTGATCTTCTGGATCAGCGCCTCGCCGTCGTCCATGGTCACCGAGGCCACCGGGATCGGTCCGGTCGTCACGGCGTCGGGGTTGCCGTACCAGTCGCTCTTGCGGCCCGGCCGGTCGTTGACCACGACGAGCATCGCCGCACCGGCGGTGTGCGCCGCCGCTGCCTGATCCGTGGGGGTCACCGAGTCGTTGCCGCGGACGACCACGGCCTTGCCCCGGGCGGAGAGGCCGGCGTAGTCGGCGGTGCCACCGACGCCCGCGAAGGCCGCGTCCAGGCGCGAGGTGCCGTCGGGCAGCGGCGGGGAACCGGGTTGCGCGAGCGGGTCGCTGAGGTGCCGGCCGTGGTAGCTGATCGCCAGCGGCGTCTGCTCGGCGCGGATGCGGGTGGTGAAGACGAAGCTGCCCTTCTTCACCTTGTCCCCGGTGGGCAGGGCCCACAGGCTGTCGTAGGCGGCGCCCGGCCAGAAGGTCTCGCGGAGGGCGCTCCAGTCGGTGGGTGTCGGCTCGCTCGAGGTGAAGGAGCGGTAGACGTCGATTCTGCTGTTGACGACGGCGGTCGGCTGGGGTGTCGCCACCTTCACCTGGCGGGCCCGCGCGGCGTCGAGTTCCACGACCCGGTTGGTCGTCAGGTCGACCTCGGGTGCGGTCAGCATCGCGAGCCCGAGGGAGCGGGGCCCGTGCAGACCCTCCACGTCCGCCGTCGCGACGACGGTGTAGGAGCCGGGCGCCAACCGGGCGGTGAGCTTCCCGTCCGGCACCCACATGAACGCGGAGCCCGTCTCGGCGTTGACGACCTCGACCTCACCGCTCATCGGCCGGCCGGCGCGGTCCTTCAGGTGGAGGGTGAGGTCGTACTTCTTGGACTCGACGGCGACCCCGACGGCCGTGTGCACCTCGCCGGCCGCGAACCGGGCCGCGACCTGGGCGGAGTACCTGCCGGCGGGAAGGCCGGCCGGGGCCACCACGACGTCGGCCGTCGCGCTGGCCCGAGCGGGCACGGTGACCCGGTCGGTGGTTGCCGTGAACGTCTGTGCGGGGGAGGCGCCGCGCTCGACGGAGAGCTCCAACGTGATCGGGTTGTCCGTGGTGTTGGTGTAGGTGATCGTCCGCCTGATCGGCTGTGGTGTGCTGCCCGGCGACCACCTGACGAGTCCGGCGTCCACCGATCCGGTCGCGATGACCTGGTCCTGGTGGTAGGCGGCGGCCACGTTCAGCCGACCACTACCGGCCTGGTAGGCGTTGTAGTCGGGCGTGCGGACGCTGGTGCTCATCAGCGCGTCTTTGATCTGGCGCGCGCTCCAGGTCGGCTGTTTCTGCGCCAGCAGGGCGGCCGCCCCGGCGACGTGGGGCGCGGCCATCGAGGTGCCACTGTTGAGGTAGTAGTAGCCCTCCCCCCAGGGGATGTGCTGCGAGCGCGCCGCCAGCACGTCCACCCCGGGAGCGGTCATGTCGGGCTTGAGGGCCTCGTCGTTCATCCGGGGACCGACGCTGGAGAAGTCCGCCAGGTGGTCGGAGGTGTCCACCGCGCCGATGGTCAGCGCAGCGTCCGCGGTGCCCGGCGCGCCAAGGGTGTACGGATCTGGTCCGCTGTTGCCGGCGGCGACGACGAAGAGCGCGCCCGTCTCGGCGGTCAGCTGGTTGACGGCCTGGCTCAGCGGGTCGTCCTGGGTGTGCCACGCGCTCACGCCGAGGCTCATGTTGATCACTTTGGCGTGCTCGGCCCGCGCCGCCCACTCCATGCCCGCGATGATCCCGGAGATCGACCCGCTGCCGTACTCGTCGAGGACCTTGCCCACCACCAGGTCGGCGTCGGGGGCCACGCCCCGTTCCTTGCCGCCGGAGGCGGCGCCCGTCCCGGCGACGGTGGAGGCGGTGTGGGTGCCGTGCCCGTTCCGGTCGATCACGTCCTGGCCGGGGATGAAGCTCCGGGAGGCCACCACCCGGTCGGCGAGATCCGGGTGGGTGGTGTCCACGCCGCTGTCCAGGACGGCGACCCGGACACCGTTGCCGGTGCCACCGGCGGCCCAGGCGGCGGGTGCGCCGATCTGGGCGGTGGTGTCGGCCAGGGTGGCCTTCGCCTTGCCGTCGAGCCACACCTTGTCGACGCCGGCGGTGAAGGAGGGGCCCGTGGTGGCAGCGCTGCGGCCGATCGGCAGCGGTCCACCGGTGAGGGCCGACCAGAAGTCAGCGGCCTGCGCTCGGCGGGTACGGATCGCCTCACCCCGGACGGAGGGAAGCTCCAGCGTGGTCTGCGCGCCCGGCAGGGTGGTGCCGGTCCTGAGCTTCGCCGAACCCGTCGTGCGGGTGACGATCAGGGGGAGTTCGGCGGTCCGCGCGTCGTCGAAGCCCTGCGCGATCAGTTGGGTGACGTCGAACAGTTGCTTGTCGAGTCGACCGGTGGCGAGGTAGGGCAGCGCCTCGTCCGGGTACACGTAGGTGTCCCCGCCCTCGGTGGAGATGCGCACCGAGCCGGTGGCGCCGGGGGCGCGCTTGACGTCCACCGAGGGGGTCGCGCCGTGGACGCCCGGGGTCACCGTCACCCGGTCGCCGGTGATCAGCGTGACCGTGACGGGTGCGCGATCCGCGTTGCCGCTCGGAGCGGGTCTCGTCGGCGGCGGTGTGGGCGGCGGGGCGCCGTGCGCCGCCGCGGGGGTGAGAAGTGCGGCGACGAGGGTGACGCCGACCGCTGCCGCCGCGGATCTTCGGGTGCGAGAGATCCGCGCACTGTCTACAGAGTTGACCATGAGGCGAATCCGATCACCTCACGAGATTCATGTAAAGATCATCGTCTTTGCCGGGACGTTGCGAGCACGTTGCGCGCTGGCCGGAGAGCTTCCGGACGATCCCGGTTCCGTGATTCGGCGTGGACCGACGTGCCGAGGTTGCGCCCTTCGGCGAGGATGGGCACATGTCTTCATTCGGTAAGTGGTGGGGCCGCCTGAGCGCGGTCTTCGGTGCGGTCGTACTGGCGGTCTTCGTGCCCGTGGCGGCCTGGGCGTCCACGGGCACGGGCGAACTCGTGGTGGAGGCCGCCCGGCGGCGGGGCCGCGGCGGCTTCGGGGTGCTCCCGCTGCTCTGCTGCCTGGTGGTGGTCGCGATCGTGGTGTTCCTGGTGCTGCGTCTGATGCGCAATCGCCGGGGTGGCCCGCCGCGCTGACCGGGCCGGAGGGCCGACAGGTCACCAGCGGCCGGCTCCGGGCCGGCCGCCGGTGCTCACACCGCCAGGGCCGCGATGGCCTGGGACAGGAAGCGCGCGGTGGCCTCGCGGGTGCCGTCGCGCTTGACGCGGATGCGCTCGGCGGCGGTGACCAGCAGGGTGCGTACCTTGGCGTGCCCCTTGGGTGGCGGCGCCGGCGCCGGCCCGAGCAGGTCAGCGATGCTGGCGCCGAACGCGGCGGCACGTCGCTCGGCCGGGTCGGTGATGCTGCCCTCGGCGTAGCGGCGGACCGCGGCGCTGGGGTTCAGCCCACGCTCGTGGCCGAGGACGGTGCCGACCTCACCATTGGTGGTCAAAAAGTTGATCACGTCGGCCACCGCGTCCGGATGGCGGGTGCCCCTGAACGCCGCCCAGTACATCGACGCCCGCGCCCACTGAGCCCCCGAAGGGCCGGGGAAGCCGACGATGCCCAACTCGGACTCGGTGAGTCGTTGCAGCTCCGGTAGCTGGTGCGACCAGGCGAAGGACGCGGCGGTCGCCCCGTTCACCACCAGTTGCCGGGCTGGCTCGCCGCTGTCGGCCTGTTCGACCAGCGCCGCGCTCGGCGTGGCCCGCCCCCTGCGGGCCCGCTGCCACAGCTCGAACCACGCGATCAGCTCGTCCGCGCCGAAGCCGAGCTGGTTGCCCCGGTAGAACTCGCCGCCCTGCGACCGCAGCCAGAGCCAGAGCGCCCGGTAGTCGCCCGATCCGTCCATCGTGCCGGCCACCCGGCCGTCGCTGGCCTCGGTGACCTGCGTGGCCCAGGAGATGTAGTCGGGCCAGGTCATCCCGGCGCGTGGCTCCGGCACCTCCAGCTCCCGCAGCAGGTCCCGGTTGAACACCACGACGGCGTGGGTCTGCCCGGCGGCCACCGCCATCGTCCGCCCCTCCACCGTGCCGTAGCGGATCAGGCCCTCCGGCAGGCCCCGAAGATCCAGGTGGTTGTTGGCGGCCTGGTCGGTGAGGTCGAGGATGACCTGACGTTGGGTGTACTCGGTCAGCATGGCGTCGTCGATCTGGATCAGGTCCGGTACGTTCCCGCCGCCCGCCTGGGTGGCCAGCCGGTCGTAGTAGCCGTCGGCGCCCTGCCAGGTGACCCGGAAGGTGACCCGGGGGTTGCGGTCCGAGTAGAGCCGCAGCGCCTTCTCGGTGAGCTCGGCCCGCTTGGTGCCGCCCCACCAGAAGACCGACAGCTCGACCGGCCCGTCCTGGGTCGAGGTGGCGGCGCCGTCGCTGCACGCCGCCAGCCCGCCCGACGCGAGCAGAGGTGCGCCGAGCAGCGCGCTGAGCAGGCGGCGCCGGCCCGGGTCGGCGCCGAGGCGGTCGAGCGGGGGTCGAACAACGGGCACGGGGCTCTCCTGGACCTACGGGGGCGGCGGTCGGACCATTCACGCAGGCAGCGCACGAAGGTGTCAACGTCCGTCCGGTCACCCTCGGCCGGGTGGTCGAATCGGGCCCTTCCACTGTCGCGTGGTGTACTAGGGCGCGTGGAACTTCTGCACTCGGGCAAGGTCCGGGACGTCTACGCCGACGGCGACGACCTGATCCTGGTGGCCTCGGATCGCATCTCGATCTACGACGTGGCGCTGCCGACGCCGATCCCGGACAAGGGTCGCCTGCTCACCGCGCTCTCGCTCTGGTGGTTCGAGCAGCTCGCCGACCTGGTGCCGAACCACGTCATCTCGGCCACCGACGTGCCCGCCGAGTTCGCCGGGCGGGCCATCCGCTGCCAGCGGCTGGACATGGTCCCGGTCGAGTGTGTCGCTCGCGGTTACCTGACCGGTGGCGGCCTGCGGGAGTACGAGCAGACCGGCGCGGTCTCCGGCGTGCCACTGCCGCGAGGGCTCGGCGAGGCGTCGATCCTGCCCGAGCCGATCTTCACGCCGTCGAGCAAGGCCCCGGCGGGTGAGCACGACGAGCCCATCACGTACGACGACGTGGTGGACAAGGTGGGTCAGGCCACCGCCGAGCGACTGCGGCAGATCACCCTCGACGTCTACCGGCGCGGCGCCGAGCTGGCCGCCGACCGGGGCATCCTGGTCGCCGACACCAAGCTCGAGCTGGGTTGGGCGCCGGACGGCACGCTGGTCCTCGCCGACGAGCTGCTCACCTCCGACTCGTCGCGGTTCTGGCCGGCCGAGTCGTACCAGCCGGGCCGGGTGCAGTTCTCCTACGACAAGCAGTACGTGCGGGACTGGGCCACCGGCAGCGGCTGGAACAAGCAGGCCCCCGCCCCGGACGTGCCGGCCGAGGTGGTCGAGGCGACCCGGGCCCGCTACGTCGACGTCTACGAGAAGCTCACCGGTAACCGCTGGCAGTGACCGCCGGACCGGCGGTCACTCCACCCAGTCGAGGGTGCGCTGCACGGCCTTGCGCCACTGGCGCAGCTCCTTCTCGCGCAGGTCCGGGGCCATGGCCGGCTCCCACTGCGCGTCGGAGCGCCACTGCGCCCGCAGGGTGGCCAGGTCCGGCCAGAAGCCGACCGCCAGCCCGGCCGCGTACGCCGCGCCCAGGCAGGTGGTCTCGGTGATCCGGGAACGGACCACCGCCACGTCGAGCACATCGGCGAGGAACTGCATGAGCAGGCCGTTGGCGGTCATGCCGCCGTCCACCCGGAGGCGGCGCAGCGCCACATCCGAGTCGGCGTTCATCGCGTCGACCACCTCGCGGGTCTGCCACGCCGACGCCTCCAACACCGCACGCGCCAGGTGGCCCTTGGTGATGTAGCCGGTCAGACCGGCGATCACGCCGCGGGCGTCGCTGCGCCAGTGCGGAGCGAACAGCCCCGAGAACGCCGGCACCACGTAGCAGCCGCCGTTGTCGTCCACGGTGCGGGCCAACTCCTCCACCTCGGCTGCGGTGGAGATCAGCCCGAGGTTGTCCCGCAGCCACTGCACCAGTGACCCGGTGACCGCGATGGCGCCTTCGAGGGCGTACGCCGGTGGTTGGCCCTCGATCCGGTAGGCGACCGTGGTGAGCAGGCCGTGTGTGGACGGCACTGGGCTGGCGCCGGTGTTGAGCAGCAGGAAACTCCCGGTGCCGTAGGTGCACTTCGCCTCACCCGGCTGGAAGCAGGTCTGCCCGAACAGAGCGGCCTGCTGGTCGCCGAGCGCACTGGCCACCGGCACCCCGGCGAGCACCCCGCCGGCCGTGCCGTACACCTCGGCGGAGCAGCGGATCTCCGGCAGCATCGCCGCCGGAACGCCCATCGCGTCCAGCAGCTCCGGGGCCCAGTCCAGGGTCGTGAGGTCCATCAGCATGGTCCGGCTGGCGTTGGTCACGTCGGTGACGTGCTCGCCGGTCAGCTTCCAGATCAGCCAGCTGTCCATGGTGCCGAAGAGCACCTCGCCGCGCTCGGCGCGCTCGCGCAGGCCGTCGACCTCGTCGAGCAGCCAACGCAGCTTCGGCCCGGCGAAGTAGGTGGCCAGCGGCAGGCCGGTGCGGGCCCGGAACTGCTCCTCGCCGTACGCCGAGGCCAGCTCGCGCAGCAGCGGCCCGGTCCGGGTGTCCTGCCAGACGATGGCGTTGGCCACCGGGCGGCCGGTGGCCCGGTCCCAGACGACGGTGGTCTCCCGCTGGTTGGTGATGCCGACGGCGGCCAATCCGGACGCGTCGGTGCCGGCGGCCCGCAGCGCCTCGGCGACCACCTGCTGGACGTTGTCCCAGATCTCCTCGGCGTCGTGCTCCACCCAACCCGGTCGGGGGAAGATCTGCCGGTGCTCGCGCTGGGCCACGGCGACGATGTCCCCGGCCCGGTCGAAGACGATGCACCGCGAGGAGGTGGTGCCCTGGTCGATGGCGGCGACGTACTGGGGGGTCACCGCAGCACCGTACCCGGACGGCGGCGCGGCGCGACAGGCGTCAGGGCGGGTTCCGGCCCGCCGCCGTCGGTGGCCGTCGGCGTCGCCTACGATGTGCGAACGTGCGCGACATCGCAGTTTTCAGTGGAACCGCCCATCCCGACCTGGCTGCCGAGATCTGCGCCCACCTTGGGGTGCCGCTGCACCCGGTGCGGGTCTCCCGGTTCGCGAACGACTGTCTGGAAGTCCAGTTGCAGGCCAACTGCCGGGAGCGGGACGTCTTCCTGATCCAGCCGCTGGTGCCGCCGGTGCAGGAGCACCTGGTCGAGCTGCTGCTGATGATCGACGCCGCCCGGGGCGCCTCCGCCGGTCGGATCACGGTGGTGCTGCCGCACTACGCGTACGCCCGTTCGGACAAGAAGGACGCGCCGCGGATCTCGATCGGCGCGCGGCTCGTCGCTGATCTGCTCACCTCGGCCGGGGCGGACCGGGTGCTCGCGATGACCCTGCACTCGCCGCAGGTGCACGGTTTCTTCAGCGTCCCGGTGGATCACCTTCATGCGCTGCGGGAGCTGGCCACCCACTTCCGGCGCTACGACCTCAGCAACACCGTGGTGGTCTCGCCCGACCTGGGCAACGCCAAGGAGGCGGCGGCCTTCGCCCGGCTGCTCGGCACGCCGGTCGCGGCCGGGGCGAAGCAGCGGTTCAGCGACGACCTGGTCAAGATCAGCGCGGTGATCGGCGACGTGACCGACCGGGACGTCATCGTGTTGGACGACGAGATCGCCAAGGGCAGCACGGTGGTCGAGCTGATGGAGCATCTGCGCGGTCTGAAGGTCCGGTCGATCCGGCTTGCCTGCACGCACGGCCTCTTCTCGGGCGACGCGTTGCAGCGCCTCAGCGACCAGGACGGGGTTCTGGAGATCGTCTGCACCAACACGGTGCCCATCCCGGCCGCCAAGCGGGTCCCCAAGTTGCAGGTGCTGTCGGTGGCCCCCGCCCTGGCCGAGGCGACGCGCCGAATCCACAACGGGGAATCCGTCTCCGCCCTCTTCGCCTGACCCGCCCTCGCCCGTCGCCCCCTCACCCGCGCGATCTTGCAGTTGGTGTCGCCGGGATGAGCGGGTTCGAGTGATTCGTCGGGACAGTAAGTGCAAGATCGCGCGCGGAGACGGGTCAGCGCGGGGTGTGGTTGTGGTTGGTCAGGCCGGCGGTGATGCGGACCGTGGTGCCGGCGGTGCCGGTGACGACCTCCATCGCGTCGGTCAGCTCGCGAGCCAGCCAGAGGCCCCAGCCACCGGCGGTGTCGGGGGCCGGCCGACTGCGGTCGCCCAGCCGCTGCGGGTTGATCCCGTGCCCGTGGTCGGCGACCTCGCAGACCAACACACCCGACTCGTGCCAGAGTCGCAGCCAGCCGCGCCCACCGCCGTGTCGCACCGCGTTGGTGATCAATTCGTTGATCGCGAGCACGAAGTCGTCCAGCCGTTGGCCGTTGAGCCCCGAGGCATGCGCGCAGGAGGTGACCGAGTGTCGAATCTCGGTCACCTGGGCCTGGTCAAAGGCTTCGGCGATCAGGAGGGCAGGTTCGATGGGCACAACCGTACGCGGTGCGTGCGGGTCTGCGTTCGTCATGGGCCCGTCCCGGCGGCGCATCTCGGAGTATTTCGCGGCTTTTCCACCGTACGTCAGGGTTTCCTGAACCGCACTCGCTGCTCGCCGGGCGGCGGCCCGGTTATGGCATCCTGACCGCCATGCCGTCGCCGCCGGGTGGATACGAGGTGCCGCTGTGGCGTGCGCTCACCGTGTTCAGGCTGGCCTCCCTGGCCTACGTCTGCGTGCTCGCGGTGCGCGACGCCGACCGGTACGCCCACCCGTACGCCGTCGGCGTCCTGATCCTGCTGATGATCGCCTGGACCGGGGCGACCGCGGTCGGGTACGCCCGACCGGCCTGGCGGCGCTGGCCGCTGCTGTTGACCGACCTCGGGGTGGTGGTGGCCATCGTGCTGGCCACCCCGTGGGTGGTCGGGCGGACGGCGCTCACCCACGGCGTACCCACCCTGGGGGTGGCCTGGATGGCCGGCCCGGTGCTGGCCTGGGCCGTCTCCGGCGGCCGACGGCGGGGCACCGTCGCCGCGCTGCTGGTGGCCGGCGCGGACCTGGCCACCCGGGAGCGGATCGGCCAGTCCTCGTTCACCGGAGTGATCCTGATGCTGCTCGCCGGAGTGGTGGTCGGGCACGTGGCCCGGCTGGCGGCGAGCGCCGAGGAGCGCCTACAGCGCGCCGTGGAGCTGGAGGCCGCCACCCGGGAGCGGGAGCGGCTGGCCCGGGGCATTCACGACTCGGTGCTCCAGGTGCTGGCGCTGGTACAGCGGCGCGGCGCTGACCTGCCCGGGGAGGCCGGCGAACTGGCCCGGCTGGCGGGTGAGCAGGAGGCGGCGCTGCGGGCGCTGATCACCGGCGGCAGCCCGGCCGCCGGCAGCCTCCCGGACGGCGGCGAGGCGGTGGACCTGCGGACCCTGCTCGGCCGGTACGCCTCGGCGGCGGTGGCGCTCTCCGCCCCGGCCACCCCGGTGCCGCTGCCCCGACGGGTGGCCGGAGAGTTGGCCGCCGCGACCGGCGCGGCCCTGGACAACGTGGGGCGGCACGCCGGTGGGCGGGCCTGGGTGCTGATCGAGGACGAGGGGGCGACGGTGACGGTGTCGATCCGCGACGAGGGGCCGGGCATCCCGGACGGTCGGCTGGACGAGGCGGCCGCCCAGGGGCGGCTCGGCGTGACCCAGTCGATCCGGGGCCGGGTGGCCGACGTGGGCGGCACGGTTCGGATCGTATCCGCCCCCGAGGCGGGCACCGAGATCGAGCTGAGCGTGCCGAGGTCGCCGCGGTGAACCCGATCCGGGTGATGGTGGTGGACGACCATCCGATGTGGCGGGAGGGGGTGGCCCGCGACCTGACCGAGGCTGGTTTCCTGGTGGTGGCGACCAGCGGCGAAGGGCGACAGGCCATCCGGGTGGCGGCCGCCGCCCGGCCCGACGTGGTCGTCCTCGACCTGCAACTACCGGATATCTCCGGCGTCGAGGTGATCCTGGGGTTGCGCGCGGCACTGCCCAGCGTGCGGGTGCTGATGCTCAGCGCCAGCGGCGAACAGCAGAGCGTGCTGGACGCGGTCAAAGCCGGGGCCACCGGTTACCTGGTGAAGTCGACCGCGCCCGCCGAGTTCCTGGAGGCGGTCCACCGCACCGCGGCCGGGGACGCGGTCTTCACCCCCGGCCTGGCCGGGCTGGTTCTCGGCGAGTACCGCCGGCTGGCCGCCGGGCCGGGGCGGGGGACCGGCCCGGCCGGCGCTGCCGAACCCGCGACGCCGCAGCTCACCGAACGGGAGACGGAGGTGCTGCGGCTGGTGGCGAAGGGGATGTCGTACAAGCAGATCGCCCAGCGGCTCGGCCTGTCGCACCGCACCGTGCAGAACCACGTGCAGAACACCCTGGGCAAGCTGCAACTGCACAACCGGGTCGAGCTGACCCGGTACGCCATCGAACGCGGTCTGGACGACTGAACGGACGTCAGACCGAGCGGGGTGGCTCCGTCTCGTGCATGGCCAGCTCCTCGGCGGTCGCGCCGCCCCCGGCCGATCCGGCGTCGTACGCCACCGAGTCGGTCTCCTGGTCGGTGTGCGACCCCTCGTCCGGTTCCACCAGTCGACCCACCGTGTGGTCGGCCACCGTGCCGAGCTGGCCGTGGTCGTAGAGGGAGACCGGTGAGTTCGGGTCCGAGGTCGGCCCGGGATCCATCACGTCGGCGTCCAACTGGGCCTCCGCCGCGGCTTCGAGGTTGTCCGCCTCGAAGGCGATCTTCGGGTCGATCGTGCCGGCCAGCGGGTCGTCCGCCGGGCGCTCGTAGACCTCGCGGTCGAGCTTGTAGTCCAAGGACTCACCGT
The DNA here is from genome assembly GCF_059358895.1 of Micromonospora sp. BQ32. NCBI lineage: Bacteria > Bacillati > Actinomycetota > Actinomycetes > Micromonosporales > Micromonosporaceae > Micromonospora > Micromonospora sp. BQ32. Next base: position 181,599 of record NZ_JCADBI010000010.1, read on the forward strand.
CGAGCTGCTCCTCGGCGGTCGTTCCGAACCGGTCCACCGCCACCGGCGTCCGGTCGCCGGGCAGTTGGGCCGGGTCCGGGCCGTCCGCCTCGCGCCCGGTGAGGACGTCGTCGTTGGCGGTCGAGTCGTCATCGGCGGTGTCGGGCAGCCCTTGCGCCTCGGTGTCGGACACGGGGGTCGGGTACTCGTTGTCGCGCATGTCTGATCACTACCCGCTGCCCTGCCGCCATAACCGGACGACCTTCGGCGGTACGACGCCGAACCGGGCGGCGACGGCGAAAGCCCCGTCAGGCGGCCTCGTCGTCGGGGTGCAGCACACACCAGACGACCTTGCCGTCCGGTACGGCGCTGCTGCCCCAGCGACGGGTCACCGTGTCGATCAGCAGTAGGCCCCGGCCGCCGACCCGGTTCGGCGGGGATATCCCGGCGAACGTCGGCCGACGGGGGGAATGGTCGCGAACCGCGAGGTGCAGGGTGCTGTCCTGGGGCGCCAGTCGAACCGTCATCGGGGTCTGGGCGTGCGCCACCACGTTGTTGACCAGCTCGGTGATCGCGATGCACGCCGGGTCGGTGAGCGTGGCCATGCCCCAGCGTTCGCAACCGGTGGTGACCAGCTCACGCGCCTGCCGGGCGGCGCCCACCGCCGGGGCCAGTTCGGCGGTGAGCACCGCCGCCAGTGGTGCCGCCGCGACCGCGGCCAACGCGCCGTCCACCGTCGGCCAGGCCGGCACGTCGGCCAGCGCGGCGTCCGGGTGGGCGGGCCCGTCGACCGCCGGGTCACACAGCAGCAGATCCGCGGCGGGCCAGTCGGCGACCTCCCGGCGAACGTCGGCGAAGACGGCCCGCCCGGCCGCGTCGACGACCCGCAGACCGGTCACGTCGGCCACCACCGGACCGGGCCGGTCCACGAGGCGGGCGAGCAGCGCACCGCGTACCGCCTCGACTCCGGCGGCGTCGAGCACACCGGTCAGCCGAACCACGGCGGACGACTCGTCGATTTCCACGAGACAGCTCGACATGATCGCCCCATTGTGCGCGCCGGTGACGGTCAGCGCATTCGGGCGCTCGACATCGGCCATCAGCGGTCCAACCGGGAGCGGCGGTTGATGGCCGCCAGGGTGCCGACAGCGGTGCCGGCGGCGGCCAGACCGAAGGCTGCGGTCATCCGCACCAACTGTCGCCGCCGACCGTGCCAGCCGCCGTCCTGGCGCGCCTGAGCATCGGCGTGGAACACGTTGCCGCTGCTGTCCACCCGGGCGCCCGGGCCGAACTGGGTGCGGTGGACGTACCAGCCGAGGGTGCGCTCGACCAACGCGGGCGCCAGCCGCCACTGCAGGCCGATCAGCCGGGCCGCGCCACCGGCGTACGCCTCGCGGCGGGGCCGGCGCAGCAGCCGGACGATGGTCTCGGCGACCACCTCCGGCGGGTAGATCGGTGGAGGCGGCATCAGCTCCCGGCCGCTGTGGTTGCCCGTGTGCCGAAAGAACGGGGTGTCGATCGTGGCCGGCAGTACGGTGCAGATGGAGATGTGACCCCGACCGGTGACCCGCAGTTCCTGCCGGACGGTGTCGGCCAGCCCTCGGATGCCGTGCTTGGCGGCGTTGTACGCCGACTGGTAGGGCATGGCCACCTCGGCCAGCACCGAGGCGTTGTTGACCAGCACACCGCCACCGGCGGCACCCAGGTGGGGCAGGGCCGCCTTGATGCCGTGCACCGCCCCGAGCAGGTTGACCTCCAGTACCCGGCGGAACTCGGCGACCGGGATCTCGTCGAACAGACCCACGGCGCTCACCGCGGCGTTGTTCACCCAGGCGTCGATCCGGCCGAACTCGGCCGCCGCCTGATCGGCCAGCCGCCGCACCGACTCCAGCTCGGTCACGTCGGTCGGTACGACCAGCGCCCGACCGCCCAACTCCCGGCAGCGCTGGGCGACCTGTCGCAGGGCGGGCTCACTGCGGGCGGCCAGCACGACGGCGGCACCCCGGCGGGCCAACGCGTACGCGGTGGCCGCGCCGATCCCGCTGGACGCACCCGTGATCACCACGGTCGAATCGTCGAGACTGCGGGTCAGCGGCATTCCTGAGCGGTACCCCTGGCCGGGCCTGGTCACACCGGCGGCGGCTTGTCGATCATCGTCGAACCGTGCTGACCTGTGCCACTTGTGCTTGCTGTGGCGCAAGTGTCGGCGGCACTCGCGGGGACTCTTCCTGATCTGCCAGGTTTCGGCTCAGCGTCGCGGGGTTAATGGGACGCTCTGACCGGGAGGACCACCGCCGAGGAAAGATCGCAGGGAGGTGACCCATGCGCGTCGGCCTCGTCTGCGCGCACGCCAGTTCCTACCGCCACGCCGACGGCCCGCCGGTTGGCACCCGACAGCACATCGCGCGCATCGCCGCCGAGCTCACCGAGCGAGGCCATGACGTCCGGCTCTACCACCGCCGGGACGACCCGACGCTGCCGGCGACGATGAACGTCGACGGCTACCAGGTGCACCAGGTGCCCGCCGGCCCGCCCACCTCACTACCCACCGCCGAGCTGATCCCGTACGTGACGGAGGTCGGCCGCTGGCTGGCCGACGAGTGGTCGGGTGCCTGGCGGCCCGAGGTGGTGCACGGGCACTACTGGGTCGGAGGGCTGGCCGCCGCACACGCCGTTCGGGAGACCGACATACCGGTGGTGCAGACGTTCCACTCGCTCGGCATCGAGCAACTGCGGCACCTCGGCGGCCACTACGACGGGCCGGGGCAGCGGATCACGCTGGAGCGCGCGTTGACCCGGGCGGTCGACATCGCGGTGGCCCAGTCCAACGACGAGGTCGACGAGCTGACCCGGATGGGTCTGCAACGCAGCTCCGTCGCGTTGGTACCGGCCGGCGTCGACCTCGACCTGTTCCACCCCGACGGCGAGGCCGCACCGCGCGAACAGCGGCCCCGCATCCTCTCGGTGGGCTCCCTTGCCGCCGGGCACGGCCAGGAGGACCTGATCCGGGCGATGCGGCTGGTCGGGGACGCCGAGCTGGTGATCGCCGGAGGGCCCCCGGCCGACCAGCTGACCAACCACGCCGAGGCGCGACGGCTGCGCGAGCTGGCCGAACAGATCGGCGTCGTCGACCAGGTACGGCTCGTCGGGGCGGTGCCCCACGACCAGATGGCCACCTGGTACCGGTCGGCGGACGTGGTCGCCTGCACGCCGCACTACTCCTCGGCCGGGCGGGTCTCGCTGGAGGCGATGGCCTGCGGGGTGCCGGTGATCGGCTACGCGATGGGTGGCCTGGCGGACGCCGTCGTCGACGAGGTCACCGGTCGCCTGGTGCCCCCCGGTGACGTCCGGGCCCTCGGAGTGTCGTTGCGCCGACTGCTCGCCGACAACGCCGGTCGGTTCGCGTACGGGCACGCCGCGGTGGACCGGGTGCGCAGCAGCTACACCTGGGAGCGCACCGCCGGTGCGTTGGAGCGTCTCTACGAGCGGGTGGTGAGCCGCCGCAAGCCGGTCGAGGCCTGAGCTGGCGGTGCCGTGGCACCTCGGCCGTGCGGTGCCGGACGGTCAGCCCGGCCGGCCGGCGCCGACCATGGCGCGGTCGGAACGGCGTGCCACCGAGCGGTGCTGCTGCGGTTCGGCGTACCGGGTCAGGCCGATCACCGCGGCCAGGGTGACCAGGAAGCCGACCGCGGCCAGCCACTCCCGCCCCGGCCAGATCTTGTCGTTGAGCAGCAGCAGGCCGACGATCGCGGCGGGTACCGCGCCGGCCGCGTCCATGGCGGCGACCGCGGCGGTCGTCGAGCCGCGCTGCATGGCCAGGCCGAGCAGCAGTTGACCGACGATCGAGTGGGCGATCAGCAGGTAGAACAGCGGGTCGGCGAGGAACGCCTCGGCGGACGGCGCGGACGCCAGTGGCCGGGCGGCGACCGCGGCCGAGCTGAACGCCAGCCCGGCCAGCGAGCCGAGGGCCACCGAACCGGGCGCCCCGTGCAGTCGGACGGCGAAGACACCGAGCACCGCGATCACGCCGAGCGCCACCAGCAGGGCGATCGAGCCGGCGGTACCGAGCTGCTTCGACGGCGCCGGCCGGGCGGACAGCACCAGCGCGGTGATCCCCGCGAAGAGCAGCGCCAGCAGCACCACCTCCGCCGCCGGTAGCCGCCACTTCAGCACCAGCACCCCGAGGATGGCGGTCACCCCCAGCCCGGCGGCCACGCTGGCCTGCACGAGGAACAGCGGCAGGTCCCTGCGGGCCAGGAAGGCGAGCACGAAGCCGCCGATCTGACAGCCGAGGCCGATCAGGTACGTCCGGTGCCCGGCGAGGCGCAGCAGCAGGCCCGGATCGAAGGTGTGGTGGACCGTGGTGCGGGCCGCCGCCACCGACTGGAGCAGGTTGGCGAAGCCGTACGCGACGATCATCGCCGCGAGAAAGCACCAGCCGGAGGAGACCACCTGGCGAGGATAGAGGTTGCCGGGGGTCAGCGCTCGGCTGGTCGATTGAGGCGAGCGAGGATGTCGGCGTGCAGCACACCGTTGGTGGCCACCACGCTGCTGTCGGTGCCCGGAGCGCCGGCTGGCGCCGGTCGACCGGACAGATCCGTGACCGTGCCACCCGCCTCCGTGACGATCGGTACCAGCGCCGCCACGTCCCACAGCGACAACTCCGGCTCGGCCATCACGTCGAGTGCCCCCTCGGCCAACAGCATGTAGCCGTAGAAGTCGCCGTACGCCCGGTTACGCCAGCTGTCCCGCATCAGGTCGAGCACCGCGTCGAGCCGCCCGGCTTCCTCCCACCCGTTCAGTGACGAGTAGCAGAAGCTCGCGTCCGCGACCCCGCGTACCGCGGACACGCCGATCCGTTCCCCGGCCGCGGGGCTCGGCCCGGCGTACGCGCCCGCGCCCGCGCTGGCCCACCAGCGCCGCCCGAGCGCTGGGGCGGACACCACGCCGACCGCCGGCCGGTCGCCGTCGTAGAGCGCGATGAGGGTGGCCCAGATCGGCACGCCACGGACGAAGTTCTTGGTGCCGTCGATCGGGTCGATGATCCACCGGCGGCCGTTCGGGTCGGTGGACGACTGCGCGCCGTACTCCTCGCCGAGCAGCCCGTCGGCCGGCCGGTGCTCGGCCAGCAGGGCGCGGATTTCCCGCTCCACGGCGGTGTCCGCGTCGGAGACCGGGGTCAGGTCGGGCTTCGCCTCGACGCGCAGGTCGAGCGCGCGGAACCGGGCCGTGGCGATGGCGTCGGCCCGGTCGGCGAGCAGGTGGGCGAGGGCGAGGTCGTCGGCGTACCCGGTCATGCCGGCAACCTAGCCCACGCCCGTCGGGTCACTCGTCGGGCCCGCGCCGGTCACCCTCGCCGGGCCCGCGTTGGTCGCTGTCACCGCGCGAGTCACCCTCGCCGGCGCGGGAGGCGAGCAACCGGCGGTACGAGGCCAGCCGGCGTGGGTCGGCCTTACCGGCGGCCACCCAGGCGTCCAGCCCACAGTCGGCCTCGTCGGCCGTGTGCGGGCAGTTCGGCGGGCAGTCGACGGTGCCCTCGACCAGGTCCGGAAAGCCGTGCAGCAGACTGTCGGCCGAGACGTGCGCCAGCCCGAAACTGCGGATCCCGGGGGTGTCGATGATCCAGCCCGGGTCGGTGTCGACCCCGGGCACCGGTGGCAGCCGTAGCGCCACCGCGCTGGTCGAGGTGTGTCGGCCCCGGCCGATCGCGCTGACCACACCGACCGCGCGCAGCGCGTCCGGAACGAGGCGGTTGACCAACGTCGACTTGCCCACCCCGGAGTGCCCGACCAGTACCGACACCTTGCCGCTCAGCAGCGCACGGAGCGCGTCGAGGTCCGAGTCGGGGCGGTTGAGCACGTACGGCAGCTCCAGCTCGGTGTAGTAGCCGAGCACCTCCTCCGGCCCGGCCAGGTCGGCCTTCGTGAGGCAGAGCAGTGGCTCGACGTCCGCGTCGTACGCGGCCACCAGGCAGCGGTCGATGAACCCGGTGCGCGGCGGGGGGTCGGCCAACGCGCTGACGATCACCAACTGGTCCGCGTTGGCCACCACCACCCGTTCCAGCCGACCCTCGGCGGTGGTCTCGTCGTCGTCGGCGGTGCGGCGCAGCACCGAGCGGCGCTCGGCGATCCGGACGATGCGGGCGAGCGCGCCCTCCGCACCCGACGTGTCGCCGACCAGGCTGACCCGGTCACCGACCACCACCGACTTGCGGCCCAGCTCACGGGCCCGCATGGCGGTGACCGTGGGCAGCTCGGCGCCGACCACGCCCCGCTCGGCTCCGGAGAGCACGCAGGTGTAGCGCCCCCGGTCGACGGCGATGACGAACCCGTCGACCGCGTCGGCGTGCTGTGGGCGGGTGCGCGTACGCGGGCGTGACGACTTTCCGGGCCGGACCCGTACGTCGTCCTCGTCGTACTCCCGCCGTTTGGTCGCCAGGACCTTCCTCCGTCGCGTCAGCTCTTGCCGGTCACCATCGCTGACCATAGTGCCGGGAACTCGGGCATGGTCTTGGAGGTACACCCCACGTCGTCCACCTCGATGCCCGGAACGGCGAGCCCGGCCACGGCGGCGGCGTGCGCCATCCGGTGGTCGTGGTAGGTGCGGAAGACTCCGCCGCGCAGCGGGCGGGGCCGGATCTCCAGGCCGTCCGGCGTTTCGGTGATGTCCGCACCGAGCCCGCCGAACTCCCGCGCGAGCGCGGCGAGCCGGTCGGTCTCGTGGCCACGGATGTGCCCGACGCCGGTGAAGACCGAGGGTGAGTCGGCCAGCATGGCCAGCGCGGTCAGCACGAGGGTCAGCTCGCCGACGTCGGACAGGTCGGCGGTCAGACCGTGCACCACGCCGGTGCCGCGGACGGTCAGCCCGTTGGTGGAGAGGGTGACCTCGCCGCCCATCCGCTGTAGCAGCGAGCGGAGCTGCTCGACCGGCTGCGTGCTGCTGTGCGGCCACCCCTGCAGGGTCACCTCGCCGCCGGTGACCAGGGCGGCGGCGAAGAACGGCACGGCGCCGGAGAGGTCCGGTTCGATGTCCCAGCCGCGCCCGGTGAGCGGGCCGGGCTCGACGGCCCAGACGTCGGGGGTGCTGTCGTCGACCGCCGCGCCGGCGGCCCGCAGCATCTGCACCGTCATCCGAAGGTGCGGCGCGGAGGGCACCGGCGGGCCGACGTGGCGTACCACGACGCCCCGGTCGAAGCGCGGGGCGGCCAGCAGCAGCCCGGAGACGAGCTGGCTGGATGCGGAGGCGTCGATCACCACCTCGCCCCCGGTGACCCGGCCGGTGCCGAGCACGGTCAGCGGCAGGCTGCCGGTGCCGGTGACGTCGATCCGGACGCCCAGCGAACGCAGGGCGTCGACCAGCGGGCCGAGCGGCCGGGTGCGGACGTACGGGTCGCCGTCGAAGGTGACCTGCCCGTCGGCCAGGCCGGCCACCGGTGGCACGAACCGCATCACGGTGCCGGCCAGCCCGACGTCGACGTGCGCGGGCCCGGCCAGCGGGTGGGGCCGGACCAGCCAGCGCTCGTCGTCGCTGATCGACACGTGCGCACCCATCGCCCGCAGGCCGGCGGCCATCAACTCGGTGTCGCGGGCGCGCAGCGGCCTGGCCAGCGTTGACGGGCCGGCGGCCAGCGCGCTGAGCACCAGGGCACGGGCGGTCATCGATTTGGAACCGGGCAGGCGCAGCGTCGTCGCCACCGGGTCGGATGCGGTTGGTGCGGTCCACGGCTGCGGCGGCCGGGTCGCGGTCAGGTTCCCCACGGTTACATTCTGCCGTGTCGGCGGGTGGGCGGCGGCGCCCGGCGTTCGTACTCCCGGTTGGCGGGACAGCCGACAGGGCCTCCGGCGCGTTAGCGTGTCTCCCATGTGCGGCAGGTACGCGACGACTCGGAGCTCCGGCAAGCTGAGCGCCCTGTTCGAGTCGTCCGACGACTCCGACGGCCTGGTCCGAGCGGATCACAACGTCGCGCCGACCGACCCGGTGCCGCTGGTCCGGGTCAGCCCGGAGGGGCATCGCAGCCTCTGTGTCGGCCGCTGGGGGTTGCTGCCGCACTGGTCCCGGTCCGCCTCGGGCGCCGCCCGCATGATCAACGCGCGGGCGGAGACGGTGGCCACCAGTCGGGCGTACGCCGGCTCCTTCTCCCGTCGCCGCTGCCTGGTCCCGGCCGACGGCTGGTACGAGTGGGTTCGGCTGCCCGACGGCGGCCGACAGGCGTACTTCATGACCCCCCGGGACGGCTCGGTGCTCGCGCTGGCCGGCATCTGGTCGGTCTGGGAGTCCGCCGCCGAGACCCGGCTCACCTTCAGCGTGCTGACCACCGCGGCGCTCGGTGACCTGGTCGAGGTGCACGACCGGATGCCGGTGCTGCTGCCGCCCGAGCGTTGGTCGTCGTGGCTCGCGCCGACCGACGAGCCGGAGCGGCTGCTCACTCCGGCGTCGGCGGAGCAGTTGGCGGGGTTGGAGATCCGCCCGGTCGGTGCGGCGGTGGGCGACGTCCGCAACGACGGGCCGCAACTGACCGCCCGGGTGTCGGTGCCGCCGACGGTGACGCCGCAGGAGTTGACCCTGTTCTGATGCCGCCGTGCATCGTCGGCCGCCGATTTGCCAGGGTTCCGCGCGATTCGTCTCCTGACTGTTCAGTCATGTTCCCGGCAGACCCTTGTCCCGGTGTTGCGAAGTGCGATAGAACACAGCGCCGGTAGTGGCTGTCGATTCGCACGGGGCGGACGACGTCCACAGATCTTGCCGGTCCCACGGGGGAGGTGGGTGGATGACACGGGCACGTATGCCGCGCCCGCACGAGGTGGCGGCGGCGCGGCGAGATCCGCGACTGCTGCGGGCCGTGCGGGAACGGCGACAGGACGACGCGTGGCGCACCAGAGGAACCTGCCAGAGCGTCGATCCGGAGACATTCTTTCCGGCACCGAACGAGCCGGCGGACGCCGCCGTCGCGCTGTGCCGCAGTTGTGACGTGCAGGGGTCCTGCCTGGCCTGGGCCCTCGACGTCGGCGACTGCCATGGCGTGTGGGGCGGCACCACGCCGCGGGAACGACGGGCGATGCTGGTCGCCTGGCGTGGTGAGGTCGACCCCGACCCGGACGTCATCGACGACGCCGGCCCGCCGGTGCGCGACCGTCTGCTCGCCCTGGTCCCGCTGAGCTGATCGGCGGCCCGGTTCGCTCCCGTCGCCCGTCCGGCGGCGCAGAATAGGCCGGTGCCATCCAGCGACGAGATCGACACCCCGCGCGGTCCGGCGCGGATCGACACCGACCTGCCGGTCCGCCCGGCCACCGCCCTGCTCGTCCTCGGGCACGGCGCGGGCGGCAGCGTCGACGCGCCCGACCTGCTCGCGGTCCGGGACGCGTCGGTCGCGGCCGGCCTGGCGGTGGTCCGGGTGACCCAGCCCTACCGGGTCGCCGGCCGACGCGCGCCGGTGCCGGCGGGTCACCTCGACGAGGCCTGGGCGGCGGTGCTCGCCGTACTGCGGGACCGGCACGCCGACGTGTCGACGGTGGTGGTCGGCGGGCGTTCCAGTGGCGCGCGGGTGGCCTGCCGGACGGCCCGCGCGGTGGGCGCGGTGGGCGTGGTCGCATTGGCCTTCCCGCTGCACCCGCCCGGCCGACCGGAACGCTCGCGGGCCGCCGAACTGGACACCGGCCTGCCGACGCTGGTCGTCAACGGCGACCGGGACCCGTTCGGGACGCCGGAGTCGGGGCCGGCCGTGCAGGTGGTGAGCCGTCCCGGTGAGACGCACGATCTGCGCCGCGATCCGGCCGGCACCGCCGCCGCCGTGCGCGACTGGCTGTACGCCCAGGGCTGGGCGGCCGACTGACCCGTCGCGGCCGGCTCGCCGGGACGACCGTTTCCGGCGCCGGGCACGGGTCGTTGCATCCGATGGTGCCGCCGGCCCGATCAGGGCCGGTGACACCAGTCCTCCCAGGCCCTTCCTGGTCCCAGCGCCGGCCGCCGTCGGGGCCGGGACCAGGAACGGGAGGGCCGGCCGGAATGCCCCAGTGGTCATCTCGCGTTACTACCCCCGGACGACTTTTCTGCGAGGGGGGTGACCGGTGCCAACCGAGACACGAAGCCTGGAACGGGACGAGCGGGACGCCCGGCAGCTGAAGCGGCTGCTGGATGGCCCGGAGTGGCCCGCGACGGCGGGACCGGGCGGGGTGGGTGCGGTGAGCACGGGCACACCAGCCGGAAGTGAATCTGTCGGCAGGTCTGTGCGCGTATCCTCGGCGGGAAAGCATCCGACGCGAGGGGATGTGCGGTTGACCACCGAGAAGACGGACGAGCGCAGGGCCCGATTCGAGCGGGACGCGATGCCATTCGTCGATCAGCTCTACGCTGCTGGGCTGCGGATGACACGCAACCCGGCGGATGCCGAGGACCTGGTCCAGGAGACCTACCTGAAGGCGTACGCGGCCTTCCACCAGTTCGAGCAGGGCACGAACCTGAAGGCCTGGCTCTACCGGATCCTGACCAACACCTACATCAACTCCTACCGCAAGCGGCAGCGCCAGCCGATCCAGGCGCCCACCGAGGAGATCACCGACTGGCAGCTTGCCGAGGCCGAGTCGCACACCTCCAGCGGGTTGCGTTCCGCCGAGACGGAGGCACTGGACCGGCTGCCGGACAGTGACGTCAAGGAGGCCCTCCAGCAGTTGCCGGAGGAGTTCCGGCTGGCCGTCTACCTCACCGATGTCGAGGGCTTCTCCTACAAGGAGGTCGCGGACATCATGGGCACGCCGATCGGCACCGTGATGTCGCGTCTGCACCGGGGCCGTCGTAATCTGCGCAAGCTGCTCGAGCGCTACGCGGGGGAGCGGGGCTTCAGTGCGGCCCGCTCAGCGAAGGGCTCGACCGCCGCTGCCGGCCGGGAGGTGTGACGTGAGCTGTGGGGAGCCGCACGAGACGGACTGCCGCGAAGTGCTCGCGGAGGTGTATCTCTACCTGGATCTGGAGTGCGCCGACGAGCGCCGCTCGCTGATCCGGCACCACCTGGACGAGTGCGGGCCCTGCCTGCGCGAGTACGGGCTGGAGCAGGAGGTGCGGGCGCTGGTGGCGCGTTGCTGTGGCAACGAGACCGCGCCGGACGAGCTGCGCGAGCGGCTGCGAGTCAAGCTCACCGAGCTGGTGGTCTTCGAGACCAGCGACTCCCGTGAGCTGGCCGACTGAGCGTCGGCACAAGCTGGAAAGACCGGTGGCCCGGGTCGATGTCGACCCGGCCCACCGGTGTACCCGGCCTCGGCCGGGTCGAGCTGAGCGGCGACGGGCAGCCGGCCCGTCGACTCGTTCAGGAGTTGGGACGCTTGCCGTGGTTCGCGGCGTTCTTCTTACGAGCCTTCTTCTTCCGGGACTTCTTCGCCATGCTGACCTCCTCGTGATGGGTCGGATCCGTCCTGCGCACGACCTCGGCGCCGGTGCGGCCACCGGCGGTCCGGCGTCGGGTCCGACCCGCTGATGGTAGTGCGGTGGGCACCCGCCGCCTTCCCCAGGGCGGGCCTGCCATCCCGCTGTGCCGCTGCGCGCCCACCGTCGGTCGACGCATGATTGGATACATCGGCAGGCACGTCGCGAAGAGGGAGGGCCTGGACATGGCCGAGGAGATCCGCGCCGAGATGGTGGCCAACGTCTGGAAGGTCGTCGCCACGGCTGGTGACACGGTGGCCGAGGGGGACACCCTGGTGATCCTCGAGTCGATGAAGATGGAGATCCCGGTCATCGCCGAGTCCGATGGTGTGCTCCAGCAGCTCGCCGTGCACGAGGGCGACGTCGTGCAGGACGGTGACCTGATCGCGGTGATCGCTTGACCGGGTTGCGGGTCCGTCCGGCCGAGCTGGCCGACTTCCCGGCGGTGGCCCGGCTGACCGTGGCCGCGTACGAGGCGGACGGCCAGCTCAAGGGCGAACACGGGTACGGCGAGGTGTTGGCCGACGTGTCGACCCGAGCCGCCAGCGGCGAGGTGCTGGTCGCGGTCGACGAGGTGACCGGGGCCGTGCTCGGCTCGGTCACGTTCGTGCTGCCGGGCACCCCGTTCGCCGAGTTGTCCGGGCCGGGCGAGGCGGAGTTCCGGATGCTCGCGGTCGACCCGGGCGCCCAGGGGCGGGGTGTCGGTGCCGCCTTGGTCGAGGCGTGTGTCGACCGGGCGACCGAGTTGGGATGCACGGCGGTGGTGATCTGCGTCCGGGCCGGGATGGCCGATCCGGCGCACCGGCTCTACTCGCGGCGCGGGTTCGTCCGCTCGCCCGAGAAGGACTGGTCACCGGTGCCGGGCGTGGACCTGCTCGGGCTGCGGCTGGAGCTGACGCGCGGCTGACCGTCGAGCCTGGGACGGAACGATCACGCCCGGGTCAGGCGTCGGGCTGCGTGCCGATGGCGGCCAGCAGCTCGTCGGCCACCTCCAGGGCGAGCTTGCGGCGTTCGTCGTCGCTGATGTGCGGCGCGCGGACTGCGAACCAGCTGGTGTGCACCGCAAAGATTGACAGCGCGGCGCGAAGTTGGGCGGCGGGGGAGTCGTCGCCCCGGCAGAGCGCGTCGGCCAGCTCCAACATCCGACCGCGCATCTTCTGGCCGGAGGAGAGGCTCTTGAGCGCGGTCTGGTTCTGCTCGAAGAAGCGCATCACCGACGGCTGGGTGCCGTCGAACATCGTGTCGGCGTACCGGGAGATCAGCTCGCGCCGGGTGGCCAGGGTGGCGGGCTGGGTGGCGGCCCAGGCGGTCAGCGCGTCCATCCGTTCCAACCGGTCCTCGACGAAGCTGGCGACGATGTCGTCCTTGCTCTTGAAGTGGTAGTAGAGCGCGGCCTTGGTGACGTTGAGGCGCTCGGCGATTTCCCGGAGCGAGGTCTTCTCGTACCCCTGCTCGGTGAAGAGTTCGAGCGCGACGGCCTTGATCCGTTCCCGCGTCCCGCCGCCTGTGCTCTCGCTCACCCACGCCCTCCAAATGGCTTGACCGTTGCTTGTACCCAACTTACCGTGCGGCTAGTAAGGTGACTAGCCGGGCGGCAAGTAAGTACGGCAATCCTCGGGGGGAGCTTACCCATGACTCAGGCAACCCAGGCCGGCACGCGACCCAACAACATCCGGGTCGTGCTGTTCGGGCTGATGGTCGCGATGATGCTCGCGATGCTCGACAATATGATCGTCAGCACCGCGTTACCGCGGATCGTCGGCGAGTTTGGCGGGCTCAACCACTTCACCTGGGTGGTTACCGCGTACGTCCTGGGCACCACCGTCTCCACCCCGATCTGGGGCAAGCTCGGTGACCTCTACGGCCGCAAGTCGGTCTTCCTGACCTCGGTCGTCGTCTTCCTGGTCGGCTCGGCCCTCTGCGGCATGGCCGGCTCCGGGATGTTCGGCGGCCCCGAGGACGGCATGGTCCAGCTCATCGCCTTCCGGGCCGTGCAGGGCCTCGGCGCCGGCGGCCTCATGGTCGGCGTGATGGCGATCATCGGTGACCTGGTCCCGCCCCGCGAGCGTGGGCGCTACCAGGGCATGATCGCCGGCATCATGGCCATCGCCATGGTCGCCGGCCCGCTGGTCGGCGGCTTCATCACCGACCACCTCTCCTGGCGCTGGGCGTTCTACGTCAACCTGCCGCTGGGCGGGGTCGCGCTGCTCGTGCTGATCACCACGATGCACCTGCCGAAGTACCGCACCGAGCACCGGATCGACTGGCTCGGCGCCGGGCTGCTCTCGGTCGGCATCACCGCGATCGTGCTCATCACCACCTGGGGCGGCAACGAGTACGACTGGACCTCGCCGCAGATCTCCGGCCTGGCTGTGCTCGCGTTTGTGACGTTGGTCCTGTTCGGCCTGGTGGAACGCCGGGTGCAGGAGCCGATCCTGCCACTGGCACTCTTCGCCAACCGCAACTTCGCGCTCATCTCGGTGATCGGCTTCCTGCTCGGCTTCGCGATGTTCGGCGCGATGAACTTCCTGCCGCTCTACCAGCAGACCGTGCAGGGGGCGTCGGCGACCAACAGCGGTCTGCTGCTGCTGCCGCTGATGTTCGGCATGCTGGTCGTCTCGCTGGTCATCGGCCGGGCGATCACCCGCAACGGCAGGTACCGGGCCTACCCGATCATCGGTGGCGTGGTGATGACCGGGGGCATGGCGCTGCTGTCCATGCTCGACACCGACACCAGCAAGCTGATGTCCTCGCTCTACATGGTCGTGCTCGGTGTCGGCATGGGCTTCCTGATGCAGACGTCGATGCTGATCGCCCAGAACAGCGTGGAGCAGAAAGACTTGGGCGCGGCCAGCGGCGCGGCCACCTTCTTCCGGTCGATCGGTGGATCGTTCGGCATCTCGCTGTTCGGCGCGATCTTCGCCAACCGGCTGGCCGGCTCCGCGGGCGGTCGGGCTTTCGGTGGCGGCGAGGCCGGTGCCGGGATGGACCTGGAGAAGCTCAAGGAGCTGCCCGCCCAGGCACGCGAGGCGGTGCTCGGTGGTCTCTCCGACGCCATCTCGCACGTCTTCCTCTGGGCGGTGCTGTTCACCATCGTGATCCCGGTGCTCGCCTGGTTCATCAAGGAGATCCCGCTGCGCACCGCGAACGAGGCACCACCGCAGGCCACCCCGGAGGAGGAGGCCGAGGTCGTCCTCGGCAAGGCCGCCCCGGTCGCCTGACCCGACCGCGAGAACGCGCCGCGTCGACCGTCACGGTCGGCGCGGCGCGCCCCTGATCAGACGTTGCCAGAGGCGACGCAGGGGGTTGCGGGGGCGGGGAAGCCGAGGGGAGTGGGCGTCCAGCAGTTCGGTGGCCAGCGCCGCGGTCGCCGGGTCCAGCTGCGGGGCGGCGAGCGCCAGGTGAGCCAGCGACGCGGCGATCGGGACCGGCCGGGTCCGTGCCACCGCAGCCGCGTCGGCCAGCCGTTCCGCCACCACCCGGGCCACGTCCGACCGCACCGAGGGGTCCACCCAGGCGGCGGTGACCAGGGCGAACAGCGCCGCCTCGGTGACCCAGTCCTCGACGCCCCAGATCAGATCGAGCAGCACCCGGCGTCGGGTCGAGCCGTCCCACGGTTCGTCGGTGCGGTGGTGCAGCAGCCCCAGGCAGGCCCACACCTGCACCCCACGGACCCAGACCGACGGGTCGTGGGCGGCCAGCAGCCGACCCACCGCGTTGGCCGGCGCCGCCGGCGGGTGCACCAGCAGGCCGAGTAGATCGCCCAGGTCGAGGCCGGCCAGGCCCACCGCCGCGTCGTAGGCCGCCGGTGGGTGCGCCCACGCCGGATGGGCGATCTGCCCGATCCGTTCGACCGCCGTCGCCGAGGGCGCCGCCAGCGCGGGCGTGGGGACCGTGTCCGCGTAGTGCCACAACCGCTGAGCGGACGCCCGTCGTGGCTCGCGCGGGTCGGGCTCCGGCGCGCCGACGACCTCGATCCGCAGCCCGGGGGCGGTGGAGATCGCCGTGCCGACCGCGCTGGGTGGGGCTGCGGCGGGTAGGCGTACGGCGCCGCCGAGACCGTTGTCGTCGTCGGCCACCGCCTGGCGCAGGGCGTCGACCAGGGGCCCGCCGGCCGGGGTGAGCTGGCCGAGCCACGGCTTGCCTCGGCAGCACTGGGCCAGGTCGCCGTGCTCGTGGCTGTCGTCCGGGTGGTCCCGCACGAAGTCGGCGAGCGCGACCAGGTGGGCGAGGTCACCGTCGCGCAGGTGCCGCAGGCGGTGGGCGGTGTGTACCGCGCAGTCGAACGACGGATCGCGCGCCAGTGCCCGCTCGGTCCACTCCAACGCCTCGTCCAACCGGCCGATCTCGGCCAGGGTGCCGGCGATGTCCGCGTAGATCGCCAGGTCGTCGGGGTCCAGCTCGACGGCCCGACCGAGGGCCGCGAGGCCGTCGCGGGTCCGGCCCGAGCTGCGGTACGCGTACCCGAGCCACACCTCGCCCATCTTCGACGGTTGTGCGCGTACCCCTCGGGTGGCCCAGCGGACCGCCAGCTCGACCTCGCCGAGGCGCCGGGCCAGCGCGGACGCCGCGCCCAGCAGGAGGCCGTGTTCGGGGTGCACGGTGGCCGCGTTGCGGGCGAGCGTGAGGTACGGGGTCAGCGGGCCCCGGCCGATCCGCGGCACCGGGTCGGGCAGCGCGGCGCAAACCTGCATGAGGACGCGGGCGATGTGCTCCGGGTCCAGCCGTTCGGCCAGCTCGGGCGCGGTGACCCAGGGCACGCCGGCCCACTCGGTGCCGGGCGAGTACGCCGTCGCCGCGGCCAGCAGCTCCAGCCCTTCGGCGGGGCGGCCGGCGGTGGCGAGGAGGTGGGCGCGGGCGACCACCGCACCGACGAAGGTGTGGTGGTTGATCGGGAAGAGGTCGAGGCCACCGCCGCTCGTCGCGGCGAGCCGGGCCAGCGTCTCGTGCACCTCCGGGAGGGTGGGGGCCTGGGCCAACGCGCCGGCGAGGTGGCCGGCGGCGTGGTGCAGGTCGCCCTCGTCGAGTGCCAGCCGGGCCAGCGCCAGCTCCTCCGTCGCGGAGAGCGCGGGATCGTCCGTTCCCTCGGGCACGTCGTCCTCTCGTGGCAGGTAGACCGGGTGCAGCGGGTAAAGCTTAGTTGATATTGAGATCAACTGGTGATCACCTGCGCAGTCCTGCTCGTTCGATTGCTGAGATACGCTTAAAAGTGCAAGACTGAGCAAGAATCGCGCGGCAACCGCGCAGGGGGAAGGGTTACCGTGACACGTGCAGGGGCTGGAATGGCCGCCGACATCGACGAGCAGCCGGCCGGCTACGCGCGCCTGCTCTCCGCTGCCAACGCCGCCGAGATCGCCCGGGTGGCGGCGGTGATCGCCGAACGTCGGCCACGGCACGTGGTCTTCACCGCGCGGGGCACCTCCGACCACGCGGCCCTCTACGGGGCCTACCTGACCGAGATCCGGCTCGGCCTGCCCGCCGGGCTCGCCTCGCCCAGCGTCGTCACCCTGTTCGGGGCCCGCCCCGACCTGTCCGACGCGCTGGTCGTCGGGGTCAGCCAGAGCGGCGGCTCGCCCGACCTGGCCGAGGTGCTGCGGGCCGCCCGAGCCTCCGGGGCGCTGACCCTCGCCGTGACCAACGCCCCCGACTCTCCCCTGGTCGACGTGGCCGAGCTGAGCGTCGACATCGCCGCCGGGCACGAGCGGGCGGTGGCCGCCACCAAGACCTACACCGCCGAGCTGCTCGCCCTGCTGATGCTGGTGGAGGGGATCCGGGCCGGCGACGGCGTGCTCCCGAAGGCCGAACGGGAGGCGCTCGACGCACTGCCCGAGCTGGCCGCCCGCACCCTGGCCGACGGCACCCCGGCCCAGCTCGCCCCGCGCTATCGGTTCGCCCGCCAGCTGGTCACCACCGGCCGGGGGTACGCCTACCCGACCGCCCGGGAGGCCGCGTTGAAGCTGATGGAGACCTCGTACCTGCCGGCGCTCGCCTTCTCCGGGGCCGACCTGCTGCACGGCCCGCTCGCGATGACCGACCCGGAGGTCCCCGTGCTCGCCGTGGTCGGCTCCGGCCCCGGCGGCCGGTCGATGGGTGAGGTGTTGCCCCGCCTCGGCGAACGCCGCGCCGACGTCGTGGTGGTCGGCTCCGCCGACGTGCCGGGCGCCACCCGGCTGGCCGTCCCCGAGGTCGACGAGCGGTACGCCCCGCTGCTGGACATCCTGCCGATGCAGCGGTTGGCGCTGGCGCTGGCGCTCACCCGAGGCGAGGACCCGGACGCGCCGCGCGGGTTGAAGAAGGTCACCGCGACGATGTGAGGGGCGGCGTGGCACCCTGGTCACCGTGTCCACGCTGCGCGACCTCGCCGAGGAGCACACCCATCTCCGTCCGGCCGACATCGACCACCTGCACCGGATCGCCGGCGACTGGCAACTGCTCTCCGATCTGTCCTTCGCTGACCTGCTTCTCTGGGTGCCGGTCGACGCCGATGGCACGTTCCTCTGTGTCGCCCAGGTTCGTCCGACCACCGCACCGACCGCCTACCAGGACGACCAGGTGGGTCGGATCGTCGGCGGGTCGGAGGTGGCTCACCTGGGGGTGGCGTACTCCCAGGGCCGGATCTGGCGCGAGGGCGACCCGGTCTGGTACGGCGACGTGCCGGCCCGGCACGAGGCGATCCCGGTCCGGCTGCGTACCGCCGAGGGGGAGGCCGGCGAGGTGATCGCCGTGGTGGGGCGGGACACCAACCTCTCCACCGCGCGTACGCCCAGCCAGCTGGAGCTCAACTACCTCACCACCGCCGACGACCTGGCGCAGATGATCGCCGACGGCACCTTCCCGCCGCCGAGGCATCCGGGCGAGACCACCTCGGCCCCCCGGGTCGGCGACGGCCTGGTCCGGCTCGACGCCGGTGGGAAGGTCACCTACGCCAGCCCGAACGCGCAGTCCGCGTACCGCCGGCTGGGCTACGCCTCCCACCTGGTGGGGGAGGACCTGGCCGCGCTGCACCGCCGGCTGGCGGGTGATCCGCTGGACGGCACCGAGGCGTCGAACGGGATCCTGGCCGCGCTGCGCGGTGAAGCGCCACCCCGGCGGGAGATCGACGCACGAGGCGCCACGATGCTCACCCGGGCGCTGCCGCTGATGCCGGCCGGGGTGCCGATCGGAGCACTCGTGCTGGTCCGCGACATCACCGAGGTCCGCCGCCGGGACCGGGCGCTGATCACCAAGGACGCCACCATCCGGGAAATCCACCACCGGGTGAAGAACAACCTCCAGACGGTGGCCGCGCTGCTGCGGTTGCAGGCCCGCCGGGTGTCCATGCCGGAGGCCCGGGTCGCGCTGGAGGAATCGGTCCGTCGGGTCGCCTCGATCGCCCTGGTGCACGAGACGCTCTCCATGTCGAGCGACGAGGCGGTGGAGTTCGACGGCATCGTCGACCGGGTGGCCAGCGCGGCCACCGAGGTCGCGGCGACCGAGGTGAGCGTCGGCATGCGGCGGCGGGGCAGCTTCGGCGTACTGCCGGCGGAGATCGCCACCTCGCTGGTGATGGTCCTCAACGAGTTGCTGCTCAACGCCGTCGAGCACGGCTTCCCGCCGGCCGACGAGGCGGAGGAGGCCCCGGTGCCCGGCGCCTCGGGCATGGTCCCCGTCGCCGCGCCCGAGGTCGACCCGTCGCTGCGACCCGAGGTGGTGGTCTCCGCCCACCGCTTCCGCAAGATGCTGCACGTCTCGGTAACCGACAACGGGCGCGGCCTACCCCCGGACTTCGACGCCGAACGCGGCAGCCGGCTCGGCCTCCAGATCGTCCGAGCTCTGATCACCGGGGAGCTGCGCGGCACGATCGAACTGCGGGCCGGCGCCAACGGTGGCACCGAGGCCGTGCTGGTCGTCCCGCTGGCCCGCAGCGCCCACGAGAGTCGCTCGCAGGCATGACCGCCACGCCGCGCCCGCCCGTGTCCGCGGACCGCCCGCGCGAGGCGACCGGCCGCAGCTTGGTCAGCGGTCGGGGCGGCTGGTCAGCAGGGCGACGGTGAGGCCGGGGCGCTGCCAGACCTGCGTGACGGTGAAGCCCGTGCGTAGCGCGTCGCCCTTGGCATCGGGCACGGCGGTCAGCGGCTCGGCGTGCCGGCCGGAGACGACGAGCCAGAGCCGTGTCGTACCGGCCAGGCACTGGGCTGGTTGGCGGCACTCGGCGGCCCACAGGTCGCCGCGGCGGACCTCGTCCTCGGTGACCAGCACGTCACGTGGTGGGTCGCCGAGGTGGTACTCGATGCCGAGGTCGAGGAAGAGCCAGCTGTGCCGGGGTGAGTAGATCACCGCGTCCCCCGGTCGTTGACCGTCGCCGATCACCCGAGCCACTCCGGCGTAGTCCACCGGCGCGCTGCGCGGCCACTCGTGGGTCCGGCGCAGCGCGGCCTGGTCGGGTAGGCCGAGCAGCCCGGCCAGGATCACCACGACGAGCGCGGCCGGTGCGGCCACGGCGGCCAGCGCCGCGCCCGCCAGCAGGCACGCGAAGGGCACCACGAAGACCAGGTACCGGGGCACCCACAGGGGTACGACCGTGCCGGCGGCGAAGAGCAGTAGTACGGGCAGCAGCACCGCGCTGACCGGCAGCAGGGCGCGTCGCCCGAGCCGGGCCGCGCCCAGCGCGGCGACCCCGACCAGCAGCCCACCGACCACACTGCTCTGGGCCACACCGCCGGGCAGCGCGGTCAGGTCGTCCAGCCGGGCCAGGTGGACCCAGTTCAACTGCCGGGACTGCTGGGTTCGGGCCTTGATCAGCAGCGGGCCGGCCAGCAGCGCGACCGGCACCACGGCGACCAGCCACCGCCACACCCGCCGGTCCCGTTCGGCGTCGGGGTGCGCCGGGGTGGCGATGCCGGCCGGGGCCGGGCCGCGCCACCAGACGATGAGGACGACCAGCGCGTGGGCGGCGAGCAGGGTGAGCGCGATCAGGTGGATCAGCCCGAGGGCGGCGACGGCGACGGCGTACCCGGCCCAACGGGCCCAGCTCGGTCGGCGCAACGCGGTCACCAACAGCAGGGTGGCGAGCACGGCGAGCATGGTGGCCAGCGCGTACGGGCGAGCCTCCTGACCGTAGCGGGAGGTGCCGGGGAGCACCGCGAACAGCAGCCCGGCGAAGAGGCCGCCGCGCCGGTCGACGAGTCGTGCACCGAGCACGGCGAGCAGCCCGGCGGCCACTGTCATCGCCAACACGGCCGGTACGCGCAGGGCGATCGTGGAGTCGCCGACGACGCTGGTCCAGCCGTGCATCAGCAGGTAGTACGGCCCGGTGGCGGCGTCGATGGTGCCGGCCAGCCGGGCCAGGTCGGCGAGCGACCGGGTGGCCGCGCTCCACGTCGCCAACTCGTCGCGCCAGAGCTGGGCGGAGCCCAGCCCGGTCAGGGTCACCGCCAGGGTCAACAGTGCCGGGGGGAGCCAGACCGGTAGGCGGCGCAGGTCCTTCCACGTCGCCCCGGCCGACCTCTCGGACAATTGCCCCACGGTCCGAGCCTGCCACGGCCACCCCCTGCGTGGGCGTCAGCCGGCCGCAGGTGGTGGGCGCCAGGCGGGCATCACGTCGTTCGGCCGGGCGGTCTTCGCCGGATCGCGCTCCACGAGTTCGTCGAGAACGGCGTCGATCTGGGCCATCAGCTCGTCGTCGAGCCGTACCGTGGCGGCCTTGGCTGTCTCGGTGAGCTGCTCGGGCCGGGACGCGCCGACGATCGCGCCCGCCACCGTCGGCCGGCGCAGCACCCAGGCCACCGCCAACTGGGCCATCGTGCAGCCGGCGGCCTCGGCGATCGGTCGGAGCTGGCGTACCCGGGAGAGCAGCAGATCCGAGGAGTAGCGGGCGATGAACGAGCCACCGAAACCGTCGGCGGCCCGGGAACCGGCGGGCGGACGTTGGCCAGGCTCGTACCGACCGGTCAGCACGCCCATCGCGAGCGGCGACCAGGCGAGCTGGCCCAGGTCGAGGTCGGCGCAGGCGGGTGACACCTCGGCCTCCACCACCCGCCACAGCATGGAGTACTGCGGCTGGTTGGCGATGAACGGGATGTGCAGCTCGGCGGCGAGCCGCAGGCCCGCGCGTAGCTGCGGGGCGGTCCACTCGGAGGCGCCGACGTAGAGCACCTTGCCCTGGCGGACCAGGTCGGCGAAGGCGAGCATCGTCTCCTCCAGCGGCACGCTGTCGTCGTACCGGTGCGCCTGATAGAGGTCGACGTAGTCGGTGCCCAGCCGGCTCAGCGAGGCGTGACAGCCCTCGGTGATGTGCTTGCGGGAAAGCCCGGCGTCGTTGGCCCCCGGCCCGACCGGGAGGAACACCTTCGTGCACAGCTCGATCGAGCTGCGCCGGACGCCGCTCAGCGCCTTGCCCAACGCCTCCTCGGCCCGCCCCTGGGCGTACCGGTCGGCGGTGTCGAACGTGGTGATGCCCGCGTCCAGGGCGGCGGCCACGCACGCGGCCGCCGCGTCGTCGTCGAGCTGGTTGCCGTGGGTGACCCAATTGCCGTACGCGACCGCGCTGACGCGCAGGCCCGACCGGCCCAGTTGCCTGTACTCCATATGAGGATCGTCGGGCCGCCCCGCGCTGTCGCCGAACCGTTCGATCGTGGTCGAATCCGTGGGTGATCGAGGTTCGGTTCTCGCCCGACGACCTGAGCCGGGTCCGGTTCGTGCACTCGCCCCTGGCCGAGCTGGTGGCCAGCTCCTGGGCGTTGCGCAAACCGGCGAAGTACTGGATGCACCGTTCGTGGCGGGAACGCGCGGAGCGGCTGCTGCCGGATGCCGGCCTGGAACCACTGTTGGCGGTGCTCAGGTCGTCCAACGGCTACGTGCCGGATTTCCTCACCCCGATCGGGGTGGCACCGAACCTGGCCGCCGAGTTGCGGGCGGTCGCCGGCACGGACCCGTCCCGGGTACGGCGGCAACTGGAGCGGGCCGGCGCGCCCCGGCTGGCCCCGGACGAGTTGGTCGCGCAACTCCACCGGTACTTCACCCTGCTGATCGCACCGGACTGGCCCCGGCTGCGGGCGCTCGCGCTGGCCGACATCCGGCGTCGGACGCTGCTCGCCGCCGAGCAGGGCGGCCGTACTTTGCTGCGCGAGCTGCACCCGTTGATCCGGTGGGACGGCGCGGCGCTGCGGGTCGCCGTCGGCACGACCCGGCCGACCGGTTTGGACGGACGCCCGTGGACGCTGCTGCCCACCGCGTTCTCCGGGCCGACGGTGCACGCGATCATGGAGGGCGACGCCGGGCCCGCCCTCTGCTATCCGCCCACCGGGTTGGGCGGGCTGTGGGATTCGCCGCCGCCCAGCGCGGCGCTGGGTGCCCTGCTCGGCGGTACCCGGGCGGCGGCGCTCTCCCTGCTCGACTCGCCGCTGAGCACCGGGGAGTTGGCCGCGATGCTGGGTCTCGCGCCGGCGACGGCGTCGCACCACCTCACCACGCTTCGGGACAACGGCCTGATCGTCGGCGTACGACAGGGGCGGGTGGTGCGTTATGCCCGAACTATCCTCGGTGACCAGCTGGTCGGGTGACCCCCGGCCCGTGATGTGGGATCCAGCACGCGGACATTGGCCGGGCCACTTGGGGTGTGGCAGCATGGGCCCATGACCGCCGCAGTCGTCCGCCGCTTCGTGGCACGTCGCCACGTCGATTACGGCCGCGTGCGCAGCGCGATCTGTCCGGCCTACTGACGACGCCCGACCATTCTGTCTCGGGCGCGCTCCGCGCCGGCTGTCTGAAGACACCGTTGTCCCGCCCGCTTCGCCGGGCCGGCCGCCGCGCCCCGCGTACCCAGAGGCACAGCAGACAACGGAGGACGCCGCGATGGCGGTCAGCAGCATCCCGGCCCGTTCCGAGGACCCGACGGCTCGCCCCACCCGAGCGCCGCGCCGGCCGCGGGGTGAGGGTCAGTGGGCGCTCGGCCACCGCGAGCCGCTCAACCCCAACGAGCGGATCAAGAAGGACGACGACCCGCTCAACGTCCGGGCCCGCATCGAGACCATCTACGCGCACCGCGGCTTCGCCTCCATCGACCCGCAGGACCTGCGGGGCCGGTTCCGCTGGTGGGGCCTCTACACCCAGCGCAAGGCGGGCATCGACGGCGGGCGCACCGCCGTGCTGGAGCCGCACGAGCTGGAGGACGAGTTCTTCATGCTCCGGGTCCGCATCGACGGTGGCCAGCTCAGCCTGGCCCAGCTGCGGGTGATCGCGGACATCTCCCGGGAGTTCGCGCGGGACACCGCCGACATCACCGACCGGCAGAACATCCAGTACCACTGGATCCGGGTCGAGGACATGCCCGAGATCTGGCGTCGGTTGGAGTCGGTCGGCCTGCAGACCACCGAGGCATGCGGCGACTGCCCGCGGATCGTGCTGGGCAGCCCGGTCGCCGGGGTGGCCCGCGACGAGTTGCTCGACCCGACCCCGGCGATCGACGAGATCGTCTCCCGGTACGTCGGCGACAAGCAGTATTCCAACCTGCCCCGCAAGTTCAAGACGTCGATCTCCTGGCTGGTGGACACCCCGTACGAGTCGAACGACATCGCCTTCCTCGGTGTCGACCACCCCGAGCACGGGCCCGGCTTCGACGTCTGGGTCGGCGGGGGTCTCTCCACCAACCCGATGCTCGCCAAGCGGCTCGGCGTCTGGGTGCCGTTGGCCGAGGTGCCGGACGTGTGGGCCGGAGTGGTCGGGATCTTCCGCGACTACGGCTACCGTCGGCTGCGCAACCGGGCCCGGTTGAAGTTCCTGGTGGCCGACTGGGGCGTGGAGCGCTTCCGCGAGGTCCTGGAGAAGGACTACCTCGGCCGTACGCTGCTCGACGGCCCGGCGCCGATCCTGCCGTCCAAGCCGGTCGACCACGTGGGCGTGCACGAGCAGGCCGACGGGCGGCACTACGTGGGCGCCGCCCCGGTGGTCGGGCGGGTCTCCGGCGCGCAGCTCAGCCAGTTGGCCGACGTGGTCGAGGCGCACGGCAGCGACCGGGTGCGGCTCACCCCGTACCAGAAGCTGCTGGTGCTCGACGTGCCGTCGGAGCGGACGGAGTCGCTGGTCGACGCGCTGCGCGGAATCGGTCTGGAGGCCCGGCCGTCGGCCTGGCGGCGCGGCACGATGGCCTGCACCGGCATCGAGTACTGCAAGCTCGCCATCGTCGAGACGAAGGCCCGTGGCGAGGAGTTGGTGGCCCGGCTGGAGCAGCGGCTGCGCGACTTCGACGCGGACATCTCGATTCACATCAACGGCTGCCCGAACGCCTGCGCGCGCACGCAGGTGGCCGACATCGGGCTCAAGGGTCAACTGGTGGTCGGCCCGGACGGCCGGCAGGTCGAGGGGTTCCAGGTGCACCTGGGCGGCGGCCTGGGCATGGCCCAGGGGCAGACCGCCGGTTTCGGCCGCAAGCTGCGCGGCCTGAAGACCACCGCCGAGGAGCTTCCGGAGTACGTGGAACGGCTGGCCCGTCGCTACCTGGCCGGTCGGAGCGCGGGCGAGACGTTCGCCAACTGGGTGATCAGAGTCGACGAGGAGGAACTGCGGTGAGCAGCGAGAACCGAGCGGCACCTCTGTACTGCCCGTACTGCGGCGAGGAGGACCTGCGGCCGCACGAGGCGGGGCACGGCGCCTGGGAGTGCCACGCCTGCACCCGGGTCTTCTCGGTGAAGTTCACCGGGCTGCTCAGTCGGACGGTGACCTCATGAGTCTCGTCTCGGCCGCGAGCCTGCGCCTGGTGGGCCCGGGCGGCTCGACGCCGGCCGACCCGACCCGGCGCAGCCCGGACGAGCTGCGGGCCCTGGCCGAGCGGGCCGCTCGGGACCTGGAGGGCGCCCCGGCACTGGAGATCGCCCGCTGGGCGGCGCAGACCTTCGGTGACCGGTTCTGTGTGACCAGTTCGATGGCCGACGCCGTGCTGGCGCACCTGGTGTCCCGGGTGGCCCCCGGGGTGGACGTGGTCTTCCTCGACACCGGCCTGCACTTCCCCGAGACGCTGCGGGTACGCGACGAGGTCGCCCGGACGCTGCCGGTGAACGTCCGGTCGATCCGGCCCCGACTCACCGTGGGTCAGCAGGACGGTCAGTACGGCCCCCGGCTGTTCAACAAGTCGCCGGACGACTGCTGCCAGCTGCGCAAGGTGGAGCCGTTGGAGCGGGCGCTGACCGGGTACGACGCCTGGGCCGCCGGTCTGCGTCGGGACGAGTCGCCGAGCCGGGCCAACACGCCGGTGGTGACCTTCGACGCCCGCCGCGGCAAGGTCAAGGTCAACCCGATCGCGGCCTGGTCGCAGCAGGATGTGGACTCCTACATCGCCCGCTTCAACGTGCCGGTCAACGAACTGTTCAAGCAGGGTTACGGGTCGATCGGCTGCTGGCCGTGCACCCGCCGTACGAAGGCCGGCGAGGACGCGCGGGCCGGCCGGTGGGCCATGTTCGAGAAGACCGAGTGCGGGCTGCACGTCTGACCTCCCCGGCGACCCTGACCGGCCCCGATGCGGCCGGCGGGGCGGACCCGGTGGTGCTGGTCGCGCACGGCAGCCGTGATCCACGAGCGGCCGATGCCACCCGGGCGCTGGCTCGGGCGGTGTCGGCGGCCCGGCCGGGCACCCCGGTGTGGGCGAGCTGGCTGGATCACACCGAGCCGGGGCCGACCGAGGTGCTGCGCGACCTGGCTGTGGCCGGTCACCGGCGGGCGGTGCTGGTGCCACTGCTGCTGACCGCCGCCTACCACCATCGGGTGGATATTCCGGCGGCGGTCGCCGCAGCGGGGCGGTCCGGGCCACCGCTGGCGGTACGGGTGACCGATGTGCTCGGCCCGGCGGACGACACGCCCGATCCTGGGCTGCTGGCCGGGCTGTGCCGTCGGCTGGGTGAGACGCGTCCGGGCCGCTTCGACGCGTTGGTGCTGGCGGCGGCGGGCACCCGGGACGCGCGGGCGCGCCGTTCGGTGGGTCGGGCCGCCGATGCGCTCGGCGTGGAGTTCGGGGTGCCCTGCCGGGTGGCGTACGCGTCGGCGGCTCCACCGGCGGCCGGTGTGGCGGTGTCCCGGTTGCGGGCGTCCGGCGCGCGCCGGGTCGCGGTGGCCGCGTACTTCCTGGCACCGGGGTTGTTCCACGACGCGGTGACCGAGGCGGCCCGGGCGGCGGGCGCGGTGGCGGTCGCCGCGCCGTTGACCGACGCACCGGAGCTGGTCGAGTTGGTGCTGCGTCGGGTCGACGACCGGCCCGTGCTGGCGCCGACGGGGTGACCCGTGCCGGCACGGTGATCCGGTGCTGCCGGCGCGTGATCCGGTGCCGGACAGCGGAACGCCCCGGCGGGCGAACCCACCGGGGCGTACAGCTGTGTCGTTGGGGATCAGGCGGAGTGAGCGCGCAGCACCCGGAGACCGCCGCGCCGCTTGACGGCGCGCCGCTCCTCTTCGCTCATTCCGCCCCAGACGCCGGCGTCCTGACCAGACTCGAGTGCCCACTGCAGGCACTGGTCGGTCACGGAGCAGCGCCTGCAGACGGCCTTGGCCTGCTCGACCTGCAGCAGAGCCGGTCCAGACGTCCCGATCGGGAAGAACAGCTCTGGGTCCTCGTCGCGGCAGACACTATGGTGACGCCAGTCCATGGCGGCAACACTCCTCATTCTGGATGGGTGGCGAACAATTGCTTGTCGTGCTTTTCCTATATGCATCCGCAGTGCCGATGGTGACAGTTAGCGTCCGTCCATTCGGCAGTGCGTGAGCAGGCGTTCAGCGCCGGGGACCTGCTGGAACAGCTCAACCTGACGAGCATATCCAGGCAATGTCCCGGTAACTCAAGTCCGCTTGTGAATACTTTCACGAACAGTCGCGATGTCAAGGGTGACGCTCGGAAAAACTCCGGGCGGTGAGCAAGCCCACAACCCATTTGTCCGGGTTCCAGTGCTTTCCTGGTTACCCGCCGTGCCACAGCCGAGGATCAATATAGTACAGTGCGCGTGACATTGCTGACATTTCCGGCACCTGCCCCTCGGTGTGGCGGCGGCCATGTCGATCGGTTCTGGCCACCGGGTCGACCAAGGGCAGTACCCGAGACCTAGCAGATTACTCTCAGTGCGGCGGGAACGGAGGTGAATCTGACTTTCTCCCGCTCGCCGAGATAGTCCCCGTCCAGCTGGAACGCCTGCGGGCGGCTGGAGACCAGCGTGAACTCCGCCGTGTCATGGAGTCGTAACACCTGTCGGCCACGCGGATTCGGCTGCCGGGACAGGAACTGCGTCACCGTGCGTGTTGTGCTAGCCACCCGGAGCTGACGCAACGCCAGCACATCCAGCCCGAGGTCGAACGACGCCGCCGGGTTCGGGTTGACCTCTCGGTCGCCCAGGTACGTCCAGGGCGCCGTGTTCTGGATGATGACGGTGGCCAACTCGGCCTCCGCCAGCTCGCCCGGACGCTCCAGGACGATCGCCGGGTGCCGCCGGTCCGAGGCGAAGAAGTACTGATTCATGATCGAGCGCAGATAGAGCGACGGTGTGGACACCCGCCCCTTCCGCCGGGCCTGCTCCACCCGGTGGATCACCGCGGCGTCCAGGCCGAAGCCGGCGCAGAAGGTGAAGTAGCGGTCGTCGGCGAGGCCCAGCCCCACCGTCCGGCTCCGGCCCAGCCGCAGCCCTTCCAGGATCATGCTGGTCGCCTCCGGCCACTCCCGGGGCAGACCCACCGCGCGGGCGAACACGTTTGTCGAGCCACCGGGGACGGTTGCCAGCGCGGGCAGTCGCTCGGCCAGCGGGACGTCGCCGGCGCGACTCGGCGGTTCGGCCGTCATCAGGCCGTTCACCACCTCGTTCACCGTGCCATCGCCACCCAGGGTGACGACCAGGTCGACCCCCTCCGCGGCTGCCTCCCGGGCCAACGCCACGGCGTGCCCACGCCGACGGGTGTAGCGCACACTGAGATCGACTTCGCTGCGCAGCGCCCGGACGAGCACGTCCCGGCTGCGTTCGCTGGTTGTGGTGGCCTTCGGATTGACCACCAGGACGGCCCGCATGGGCGGCACTGTACCTCTCGGCAGCCCGGGTATCGTGGCGCGCGTGACCATCGACTCGGACCGGATCCCCGTCACGCTCCGCTGGGCGGTCCGGCTGCTGTGGGCAGAGGCGGCCGCCGTCGGGCTGATCGCCGTCTGGCTGGTCTGGGCCGACCTCACGGCGACCCGCACCGACCTGCTGGCGGCGTTGCTGGTGACCGTGTTCGCCATCGGGGCGGCCGTCGTGCTCTGGGCCCTGGGCCGCGCGCTGCTGCGCCGTCAGGCGGGCGCACGGGCCCCCGCGATCGTGCTTCAGTTGATGCTGCTGCCGATCGGGTGGTTCATGATCCAGGCTGGTCTGGGCTGGCTGGGCGTGCCGCTGATGGCGCTCGGCCTGGGCGTGGCCTGGCTGCTGATCTGCCCTCCAACGACCCGCGCCCTCGGCTTCGAGTGACCGTGCCGGTGCGTCGGGTCGGTCAGTAGCCGCCTGAGCGGCGGGTGAGCAGCGCGATCGTGGCCCGACCGTCGGCGGACGTGGCGGACGCCGAGGTGGTCAGCGCGGTGAGCACCTTCCAGGCGAAGGACGACTCGGCGGGCAGGGTGGCGCCGCGCACGGTCGGCACGGTCACCTCGACGGTCAGCGCGTCCTCGGTGACCGCGAAGCGGCACTCCAACTCGGCGTCGCGGGTGGCGATGGCGAGCAACATGGCGCACGCCTCGTCGACCGCGATCCGCAGATCCTCGATCTCGTCGAGCGCGAACTGCAACCGGGCCGCGAGACCGGCGGTGGCGGTGCGAAGCACGCCGAGGTAACCGCCGTCGGCAGGCACCGTGAGGTGCACCACGTCATCGTCGGTCGCTGGCTGGCCAGTCAGTTGAGTCACGCCTCATCCCCCCGGTCGGGGACTCTACCCGGTCAGTCGCCCGTACGCGTGCCTGCGGTGGTGGCCTGGTCGGCCAGCTCGCGCAGCGCGTCGCCACTGAGCCGGTAGGGAACCCACTCGCTCATCTGCTCGGCACCGATCGAGGCGTAGAAGCCGGCGGCCGGATTCCAGTCGATCATCCACCACTCCAGCCGCCGGTAGCCGCGCCGGACACAGATGTCGGCCAGCGTGGCGAGCAGCAGTCGACCGGCGCCGGTGCCCCGGGCCGCCGGCCGGACGTAGAGGTCCTCCAGGTGGATGCCGTGCACGCCGGCCCAGGTGGAGAAGTTGAGGAACCACAGCGCGAAGCCCACCGGCTCGTCGTGCTCGTCCACCGCGACGTGACCGAAGAGCGCCGGAGCGGGACCGAAGAGGGCCGAGGCGAGCTGCTCGGTGGTGAGGTGGCACTGCTCCGGGGCGCGTTCGTACTCCGCCAGCTCGTGCACCATGGCGACGACGGCCGGCACGTCCTCGGGACGTGCCGGCCGGATCGTCGGGCTGACCGGTGAGGTCACGCCTTCTTGGTCTCCCAGAAGATCTTCGAGATCTCGTCGATCTTTCCGAGCAGCTTGTCGGCGGTGGCCGGGTCGAGGCTGCCCTTGACGCCACCGGCGCCGGCGAGCTTGGTGGCCTCGTTGAACAGCTGGTGGAGCTGCGGGTACTTCTCGAAGTGGGTGGCCTTGAAGTAGTCGGTCCAGAGCACCCAGAGGTGGTGCTTGACCAGCTCGGCGCGCTGCTCCTTGATGATGACGGCGCGAGTGCGGAACTCCGGGTCGGTGTTCGCCTGGTACTTCTCGCAGATCATTTTGACCGACTCGGCCTCGATCCGGGCCTGAGCCGGGTCGTAGACACCGCACGGCAGGTCGCAGTGAGCGCTCGCGGTGACGCGGGGCGCAAGGATGCGCGGAAGTCGCATCGGGATCCTCCATGGGAAGTTTGCGATGATCAAAGGCGACATTACTCCTGGGAATGCTCCCCGAACCGGGTGGAGGTGAAACCAGTGGGCACCGATCACCCGGCTGAGGCGGCCCGGTTGCGGAGACCGCTGACCGCCGTTCTGGTGACCGGACCGTCCATGGCGCCGACTCTGCGGCACGGCGACGCGGTGCTAGTGCGCCCCGGTGGCCGCCCGATCCGGCCCGGCGACGTGGTGGTCGCGGTCTTCCGGACCCGGCCCGATCTGCTGGTGGTGAAGCGTGCGGTCCGGCCGCAGGACGGCGGCTGGTGGCTGCGTGGCGACAACGACCTGATCACCGACGACTCCCGGGCGTACGGGGTGGCCGACGTACGCGGACGGGTGGTGGCCCGCTACTGGCCGCGTCCCGGACGGGTACCTCGTCGCCAGTTATGACCCTGCTCACATCCGAGGGGTGGTGCCGACACTATGCTCGGAAAGTGCCCGGGTGACCCCCCGCACCGCGTGCCACCGCTCGCCGCCCACCTCGCGGCGGGGCAGGCCGCCTCACATCTGCTCGACAGATCCTGGAGTCACCACCATGTCTTCGTCCACCGTGGACCCCGCTGATCCCGTCTTCCTGCTGCACCGGGGCGGCAAGATGGCCGTCACCTCGACCGTGCCGCTCACCAGCCGGGAGGACCTCTCCCTGGCGTACACCCCGGGTGTGGCCCGGGTGTGTGAGGCGATCGCCGCCGACCCGGCCCTGGTGGACGACTACACCTGGGTGTCGCACACGGTCGCGGTGGTCACCGACGGCTCGGCCGTGCTCGGGCTGGGCAACATCGGCCCCCGGGCCGCGCTGCCGGTGATGGAGGGCAAGGCGGTGCTGTTCAAGCAGTTCGCCGGGGTGGACGCGGTGCCGGTGTGCCTGGACACCCAGGACGTGGACGAGATCGTCGCGGTGGTGCGGGCGCTGGCCCCCTCGTTCGGTGGAATCAATCTGGAGGACATCAGCGCGCCGCGCTGCTTCGAGATCGAGCGTCGGCTCGACGAGGCGCTGGACATCCCGGTCTTCCACGACGACCAGCACGGCACCGCGATCGTGGTGCTCGCCGCGCTGCGCAACGCCGCGACGTTGCTCGACCGCAAGCTCGGTGACCTGCGGGTGGCGGTGAGCGGCGCGGGCGCGGCCGGCGTGGCCGTGACGAAGATGCTGATCGCCGGGGGCGTCAACCCCGACCAGGTGGTGGTCTGTGACTCCAAGGGAATCATCGGCCGGCACCGCACCGAGCTGACCGGCGCCAAGGCCGAGTTGGCGGCGAGCACCAACGCCGACGGCCGCCACGGCGACATCACCGAGGCGCTGCGCGACGCGGACGTGCTGGTCGGGGTCTCCGGCGGGCAGATCCCCGAGGCGGCGGTGGCCGGGATGGCACCCGGCGGGATCGTGTTCGCGCTGGCGAACCCGACCCCCGAGGTGCACCCCGAGGTGGCCGCCCGGCACGTCGCGGTGGTCGCCACCGGGCGCAGCGACTACCCCAACCAGATCAACAACGTGCTGGCCTTCCCCGGGGTGTTCCGCGGTGCGCTGGATGCCGGTGCCACCCGGATCACCGAGGCGATGAAGGTCGCCGCCGCGGACGCCATCGCCGGCGTGGTGGCGGACTCCTTGACCGCCGACGCGATCGTCCCCTCCCCGCTCGACCCGCGCGTCGCGCCGGCCGTGGCCGAGGCGGTCGCCGAAGCTGCCCGCCGCGACGGCGTCGCCCGCCGCTAGCGGGCCGCGCACGCATGGGCCGGAGCCCCTCCGACGCGACATGCGCCGCCGGCCTGTGCGCACGCATGGGCCGGGGGCGCTCCGGCGCCGCACCCGCCGCCGGTTTGTGCGCACGCATGGCCCGCCGGCCTGTGCGCACGGCTTCTTAACGAGCGCTCAGCTTGTTACCGTGCCGATCATGCGTGCTGCCTTTGCCTCCCGCTTCGACGACGCCGACCCGCTCGCCGCGCTCACCGTCGGCGAGCGGCCCGAGCCGACCCCTCCGGCCGACGACTGGGTGACCGTGCAGTTGCGGGCCACCTCGCTCAACCACCACGACCTCTGGTCGCTGCGCGGGGTGGGTCTCACCGAGGCCCAACTGCCGATGATCCTGGGCTGCGACGCGGTCGGACTGGACCCGGAGGGACGCCCGGTGGTCGTGTACCCGGTGGTCGTCACACCGGGTGACCCGCGCGGGGTCTCCATCCTCTCCGAGCACTTTTCCGGGACGCTCGCCGAGCGGGTGGCCGTACCCCGATCGAATCTGATCCCGCTGCCCGACGGCATGGCGGCGACCGACGCGGCGTGCCTGCCCACGGCCTGGCTCACCGCGTGGCGGATGCTGACCACCAAGGGCCGCGTCGCGGACGCCGACAGCGTGCTGGTCCAGGGCGCGGGCGGCGGCGTGGCCACCGCGGCCGTCGCGCTCGCCGTCGCGATGGGCAAGCGGGTGTACGCGACCAGCCGCGACGCCAGCAAGCGGGAGCGGATCACCGCGCTCGGCGCCACCGCCTTCGAACCGGGTGCCCGGCTGCCGGAACGGGTGGACGTGGTGATCGAGACGGTCGGCGCGGCCACCTTCGACCACTCGCTGAAGTCGGCCGCGCCGATGGCCCGGATCGTGGTCTCCGGCGCCACCGCCGGGCACGAGCCGTCGGTCAACCTGCGCCGGGTCTTCGCGATGCAGCTGGAGATCCTGGGCACCTCGATGGGCACGCCCGGCGAGCTGTACGAGCTGCTGGCGTTCTGCTCGGACAACGAGGTGCGCCCGGTGGTGGACAGCGTCATCCCGTTCAGCCGGGTCGAGGACGCCTTCGCCCGACTGCACTCCGGCGACGCCTTCGGCAAGGTGGTCATCGACCACACGGCCTGACGCGCGTCGCGCGCTGCGCCCCAAGATCGCACAAGATCATGGAAACAGTGGCCTCCGCGTCGTGAGGAGGCCACTGTTTCCTGGTTACTGCGAGATCCTGAGCGGCCGGCGCGATCTTGAACGGCCGGCGCTGGTCGGCGCGGTCGGGCCTCAGAGGTGGTCGTCGAAGGTGGCGATGTCGCCACGCGTCGCGTCGGTGGGGATGCGCTTCTTGGCGTCCGCGTCGCCGTAGAGCGACCAGCGCAGGAACTCGACCGACGTGTCCGAGACGACCCGCAGCGTCGCGCCGTCGCTGAGCAGCGCCCGCCCGTGGTCACCCTTGGGCAGGCTCAGCATCGCCTTCGGCCAGGGCACCTTGTCGTACGCGGCCTTGCCCGCCGCGTACTCGACGACCTCGTCCAACTCACCGTGCACGAACAACTGCGGCGCGGCCGCACCGGCGAACGCGGTGCCCACGCCGAGCGCCGTGCCAGCGAACACCACACCCGCGTCCAGCCGCTCGTCCCGGCTCGCGGTGAACAGGCCGATGGTGGTCACCCCGCCCGCCGAGTGCCCGGCCGCGGCCACCCGCTCGCCGTCCAACCGGCCGCGCAACGCGTCGCCGGCCTTGCCGTCCAACGCCAGCACCTGGTCCAACGCGTACGACACGTCGGCGGGCTGGTTGAGCACGTCGAGGACGTTGTTGTCCGCGCCCCGGGAGGTGTGCGGGAAGGTCGGCGCGGCCACCACGAAGCCCGCCGCCGCCCAGCGGGTCAGCAGCGTGGCGTAGTCGTCCGGCCGCCCACCCAGGCCGTGACTGAACATCACCACCGGGAACCGGCCCTCCGCCGCCGTCGCCGACCGCTTGGCCGTGCCACCGGACTGCCCGGCCGCCGGGTACCAGAGCGTCGTCGGCAGCGCGCGGCCGTCCCGATTCAGCTTCAGTTGGCGTACGCCGACCCCGAAGGCGCGCTGCGGGGCCTTGCCGGCGGGGACCTGCGGTGTCGGCGTGGCGGCGGGCGGTGGTTCGACGGGCGCCTGCTGACCTTCGGTCTTTCTGGCGTCCGCCGAGCAGCCGACCAGACCGGCCATGAGCATGGCGCTGGCTAGCAGGGCGGGGGTGACGCGACGTGGCATGAATCCGATTGTGCCTTGCCCCGCAGACGTGCCCGGTGGACTTCGACGCGGTGTGCCCGCCCGCTCACCCAGCGCCGCGTGGCTGGTATCAGGCCGCGGCAGGTTCGGCGAGCGGGCGTCGCCGTCGTGCGGTGTCGGTCAGTGCGCGCGGGGGGAAGGCGGCATTGGGGTTGTACTGGTTCGTTCCGGAGCATCCCCGGCGGGCAGCGGGTGCGTCGGCCGGGTCAGTGGGCCGGGCGGGACTCGTAGCGGGTCAGGGTGGGGGAGCGGGCGTGGGTGGGGAGGCGGGCACCGGCGGCCCGGTCGCCGTAGAGGGCCCAGCGCAGGAAATCGGTGGTGGTGGCGAGCACCGGGGCGAACCCCGGGTGGCCCGGCGTCAGGTACGCGCCGTGGTCCTGGCCGAGCAGGCTGAGGAACGCGGCCGGCCCAGGGGTACGCGCGTACGCCGCCCGGCCGACCGTCACCGGCACCACCGGGTCGGCTGTGCCGTGCACGAAGAGCATCGGCGCGGCCGGCCCGGCGAAGCTGCCCGGCAGCCCACCCCCGGCGATCACGATCCAACGGGTGGTCAGGCCGGCGTGCAGCTCGGGCAGGCTGCCCAGGCCGTGGCTGTAGATCACGACCGGGAACCGCCCGGCCGCCACCTGATCGGTCGACGCCGGGTACCAGATCGTCACCGGCAGGGGGCGCGCCGAGCGCGGATCGAGGGTGAGCGTACGCACGCCGACGGCGTACAACCCCTCGGGCGCCCGACGCGCCGACACCGGCCCGGTGGCCCCGCCGGCCACGGCCGTGGCCGGCGCACAACCAGCCAGCAGCGCTGTCACCAGTACGGCCATCAGCCGGCCCGCCCCCATCGTGCCACGGTAGGTGCCCGGGCGGGCGTAGCGGCCCCGCCGTCCGGCTCGGGTGCACCCGCCACCCGGTCGGGTCACCTCCGCCGGCCGGGTCCACCCCCGGGACGCCGTGGGCCAGGGACGGTGCCGCGTGACCAGCTTCGCTAGGGTCACCGACATGCCTGAGAACTACACGGACCCCAGCGGCAACACCGAGGCGTTCCGCGCCTTCAACCAGACGACGGAGGCTGCGGCGTCGACGGAGGCCCCGTCCCGCCTGCCGCTCATCATCGGTGCGGCAGTGGTCGTCGTGGTGCTGGTGGCACTCGTCGCCTGGCTGGCGACCGGCTGATCTACTCGCCTGGCTGGTGACCGGCTGATCTACTCGCCTGGCTGGCGTCTCGCTGAACGGGCCTTACCGACTCGCGCGCACCCTCGGGCCTCCCGGGGGTGCGCGCCTCAC
Organism: Micromonospora sp. BQ32; assembly: GCF_059358895.1. NCBI lineage: Bacteria > Bacillati > Actinomycetota > Actinomycetes > Micromonosporales > Micromonosporaceae > Micromonospora > Micromonospora sp. BQ32. Next base: position 217,122 of record NZ_JCADBI010000010.1, read on the forward strand.
CGGCGTCACGCCGCCCCGACCACGTCCCGGGTCTGGCGGGCGATCTCCCGCTCCTCGTCGGTGCGGATGACGCAGACGCTCACCTCGGCGCCATCGGGCGAGATCAACCGGTCGCCCTCGCCGTCGTTGCGGGCGTCGTCCACCGCGATGCCGAGCCGGCCCAGGCCGGCCAGCGCGGCGGCCCGCACCGGCGCGGCGTGCTCGCCGACCCCGGCGGTGAAGGTGATCGCGTCGACCCGGCCGAGCAGTGCGTAGTACGCCCCGACGTAGCCGGTGATGCGCCGGCAGTACACGTCGAAGGCCAGCGCCGCCGCCCGGTCACCGGCCGCCCGGCGTTCGAGCACCTCGCGCATGTCGTTGACGCCGGTCAGCCCGAGCAGGCCACTGCGGTGGTTGAGCAGGTCGTCGATGTCGTCCACCGACAGCCCGCCCTCCCGACGCAGGTGGAAGATCACAGTCGGGTCCACGTCGCCGCTGCGGGTCCCCATCACCAGCCCCTGCAACGGGGACATGCCCATCGAGGTGGCGACGCTGCGACCGCTCGCCACCGCGCAGGCGCTGGCCCCGTTGCCCAGGTGCAGGGTGATCGTGTTGACCTGCTCGTACGGGCGGCCCAGCAGCTCGGCGGTGCGCCGGGACACGTACGCGTGTGAGGTGCCGTGGAAGCCGTATCGGCGGATGTCGTACCGCTCGGCGATGTCCCGGTCGATCGCGTACGTCGCGGCGGCCTCCGGCAGGGTGTGGTGGAACGCGGTGTCGAAGACGGCGACCTGCGGGACGTCCGGCAGCGCCGCGCGGGCCACCTCGATGCCGGCCAGGTTGGCCGGGTTGTGCAGCGGGGCGAGCGGCACCAGGTCCTTGATCGCGGCCAGCACCGCGTCGTTGACCAGTACCGGCGCACTGAACGTCCGGCCACCGTGCACCACCCGGTGCCCGACCGCGGTCAGCCCGGCCAGGTCCAGCCCGTCCAGGATCTGCCGGACCGCCTCGGTGTGGTCCGCCGGACCGCCGCCGGGCTCACCGATCCGCTCGACCGTTCCGTGGTCGAGTGCCTGGTCATCGTCGTAGCGGCGCCACTTCACCGACGACGACCCGCAGTTGAGCACCAGCACCCGACTCACGACGCCTCCTCGGTGGCCGCCTGGATGGCGGTGATCGCCACCGTGTTGACGATGTCCGGCACCGTGGCGCCCCGGGACAGGTCGTTCACCGGTCGGCGCAGGCCCTGCATGACCGGGCCGACGGCGACCGCCCCGGCCGAGCGCTGCACCGCCTTGTACGTGTTGTTGCCGGTGTTCAGGTCCGGGAAGATGAAGACCGTGGCGTGGCCGGCGACCGGGCTGTCGGGCAGCTTCGTGGCCGCCACCGCCGGGTCGATCGCCGCGTCGTACTGGATGGGCCCCTCGACCAGCAGGTCGGGCCGGCGCTCCCGGACCAGCCCGGTGGCCGCGGCGACCTTCTCCACGTCCGCGCCGGCGCCGGAGCTGCCGGTGGAGTACGACAGCATGGCCACCCGGGGCTCGATGCCGAACCGGGCGGCGGTGTCGGCCGACGAGATCGCGATGTCGGCGAGCTGGGTCGCGTCCGGGTCGCGGTTGACCGCGCAGTCGCCGTAGACCAGCACCCGGTCGGCGAGCAACATGAAGAAGACGCTGGAGGCCACCGAGACGTCCGGCAGCGTACGGATGATCTCGAACGCCGGCCGGATGGTCGCGGCGGTGGTGTGCGTCGCGCCGGAGACCATGCCGTCGGCCCGGCCGGTGGCGACCATCAGGGTGCCGAAGTAGTTGGGTTGCGCCACGATGTCGTGCGCCAACTCGGCGGTGACGCCACGGTGGGCGCGCAGCCGCGCGTACTCGGCGGCGAAGTCGTCGCGCCACCCGCTGGTGCCCGGGTCGACCACGTGCGCGTCGCCGAGGTCGATGCCCAGCTCGCGGGTGCGCCGGGAAATGTCGTCCGGCCGACCGAGCACCGTCAGCTCGGCCACGCCACGGCGCAGCAGGATCTCCGCCGCGCGCAGGATCCGCTCGTCGGTGCCCTCCGGCAGCACCAGGTGTCGCGGCTTCGAGCGGGCCCGGTCGATCAGCTCGTTCTCGAACATCAGAGGGGTGACCCGCGCCGACCGGCTGACCCGCAGCCGACGGGCCAGGTCGTCGGTGTCCACACAGCGTTCGAACGCGCCGAGCGCGGCCTCGACCTTGCGGGGATTGGCCGCGCTGGGCCGGCCCTCGATGCGGCTGGACGCGGCCACCGTGTCGTAGCTGTCGCTGCGTACGGAGAGCACCGCCAGCCCGGTGTTGAGCCCTTCCACCAGCCGCATGACCCTGGGGTCGGGCTGCTCGCCGAGGGTGAGCACCAGCCCGGCCACCGACACCTGCCCCGCCACGTGCGCGGCGCTCGCGGCGACGAGCAGGTCGGCCCGGTCCCCTGGGGTGATCACCAGGGCGCCTTCGGTGAGGTGGCCCAGCAGGGTCGGCACATGCGCCGCGCCGACCACGAAATCCAGCACGTCGCGACCGAGCGCGGCCTCGTCCCCGGCCAGCAGGGTGGCGCCGAGCGCTGCCGCCACCTCGGCCACCGTCGGCGCCGACACCGTCGGCACCTCCGGGATGGCGTACGCGGGGACCGGCAGGTCGGGCAACGTCATCGGCCCGGGCACCCGGTTGGCGATCACCGCGAGCACGGTCGCGCCCAGGTCGGCCAGATCGTGGTACGCCCCCCGCACGGCCGACGCGATCGCGGCCGGCTCCTGCCCGAAGCCGTCCACCACGGGCACCACCACGCTGCCGAACTCGGTGGCCAGCCGGGCGTTGAAGGCCAGTTCCCGGGGGCGGGCCGGATCGCCCGGGTCGTCGAAGTCGCTGCCCACCACGACCACCGCCGGGCACTGCCGCTCCACCGCCCGGTAGCGCTCGACGATGGCGGAGATCAGCTCTTCCCGTCGGCCGTCGGCGACCAGCGCGGCAGCGTCGGCGTAGCTCGCCCCGGCCAGCTCGGACAGCGGCACCTCGACCCGGTACCGCTCGCTGAGCAGGGCGAGGATCGGGTCCTGGCCGGTGTCGGCCACCAACGGCCGGAACACGCCGATCCGCCCGACCTGGCGGGACAGCAACTCCGCCAACCCGAGGGCGATGGTCGACTTGCCCCCGCCGGACCCCACGCTCGTCAGATACACACTTCGGGCCACAGCCCCACCCTAGAAGATCGCAAGGCCCCCCACCCGGGCCCTCCGCCCCTGCCGACCCAACCCCCGGCCCCGCGGGCCCCACCCCTCGCCCCGGTGATCATGGAGTTATCGCCCGACACACCGACGACACGCGCGGACAACTTCATGATCAACGCGTGGGGTGGGGTGGGTGGGGGATCGGGTTGGGGTTAGGCGTCTTCGTCGTCGGGGTCGTCCAGGCGGGCCAGGTAGGTGGCCAGGCGCTCGATGGGGGTTTCGAAGTCGGGGTTGAGGTCGACGAAGTCGCGCAGGCGCTCGCCGAGCCACTCCAGGGTCACCTGCTCTTCGCCCCGGCGTTCGACCAGCTCTTCGATGCCACGGTCGGTGAAGTACATGGGTACGTCCTTGTGCTCGACCCGGCTCGGGCCGGGCGGATGGTGGGTGGGCGGATGGTGGGTGGTCCACCGGCCGACGGGTGGACCGGCGGGACCTACGAGAGCCGGGGCAGGACCGTGGTGAAACGGCCCTGCCCCGGCTCCTCGCGGTGCGGTCAGGTCACGGGCGGGGGAGAGCCGCCTCGATCAGCGCGTTCTGCTCGACCTCGTGGGTCTTGGCCGAGCCGACCGCCGGGGCGGCCGCGGCCGGGCGGGAGATCCGCCGCAGCCGAACGTCCGTGAGGTGCTCCAGCAGGTTGAGCGCGACGAACGACCAGCCACCCTGGTTGGCCGGCTCCTCCTGCACCCAGGCGAAGTCCTCCGCGTTCGGGAACTGCGCGAGCGCGGCCCGGATCTCCTCCACCGGCAGCGGGTACAGCTGCTCAAGCCGCAGGATCGCGGTGTCGGTGACGCCGCGCTCCTGCCGGGCCTGGAACAGGTCGTAGTAGACCTTGCCGGAGCAGAGCAGCACCCGCTTCACGGCCTCCGGCGTCGGGGCGGCGGTGTCGCGCAGCACCGGCTGGAAGGTGCCGGTGGTGAAGTCCTCCACCGACGAGACGCAGAGCTTGTGCCGCAGCAGCGACTTCGGCGTGAACACCACCAGCGGCTTGCGCTTGGGCGACAGGGCTTGGCGGCGCAGCAGGTGGAAGTAGTTCGCCGGGGTGGTCGGGATGGACACCCGCATGTTGTCCTCGGCGCACATCTGCAGGAACCGCTCCGGCCGGCCGGAGGTGTGGTCCGGGCCCTGACCCTCGTGGCCGTGCGGCAGCAGCAGGGTGATGGCGGAGCGCTGGCCCCACTTCACCTCGCCGGACGAGATGAACTCGTCGATCACCGACTGGGCGCCGTTGACGAAGTCGCCGAACTGGGCCTCCCAGGCGACGAGGGCGTTGATGTTCTCCACCGAGTAGCCGTACTCGAAGCCCATCGCCGCGTACTCGCTGAGCAGCGAGTCGTGCACGAAGAACCGGGAGCGGTCGCCGTCACTGGTGAGCGACTTCAGCGGCAGGTAGTCGTCGCCGGTGCGGGAGTCGACCACCGAGGCGTGCCGCTGGACGAACGTGCCGCGACGCGAGTCCTGTCCGGCGAGCCGGACGGTGACCCCGTCGTGCAGCAGCGCCCCGAGCGCGATGATCTCGCCGAAGCCCCAGTCGATGTTGCCCTCGACGGACATCTTGGCCCGCCGGTCCAGCAGTTGCTGGATTCGCTTGTGCGGGGTGAAGCCCTCCGGCAGGTTGATGTGCGCCTCACCGATGGCCTTGACCACTGACGCGTCGGTGGCGGTGTCGACCTGCGGCTCCGGCTCCTCCTCGCGGCGCGGCCGGTTGAGCTGGCGCGGTGCCGCAGCGGCGTCCCGGGTGGCCTTGAAGACCTTCTCCAGCTGCGCCTGGTAGTCGCGCAGCAGCTCCTCCGCGTCCTCCACGGTGATGTCGCCGCGACCGATCAGCTCCTCGGTGTAGAGCTTGCGGACCGAGCGCTTCGAGTCAATGATCTTGTACATCTGGGGGTTGGACATCGACGGGTCGTCGCCCTCGTTGTGCCCGCGCCGGCGGTAGCAGACCATGTCGATCACGACGTCCTTGTTGAACGTCTGCCGGTATTCGAACGCCAGCCGGGCCACCCGGACCACGGCCTCCGGGTCGTCGCCGTTGACGTGGAAGATCGGCGCCTGGATCATCCGCGCCACGTCGGTGCTGTAGAGGCTGGACCGGCTGTACTCCGGTGCGGTGGTGAAGCCGACCTGGTTGTTCACCACCACGTGCACGGTGCCGCCGGTGCGGTAGCCGCGCAGCTGCGACAGGTTGAGCGTCTCGGCGACCACGCCCTGCCCGGCGAAGGCGGCGTCACCGTGCACCGCCAGCGGCAGCACGGTGTAGCCCTCCAGCTTGAGGTCGATCCGGTCCTGCTTGGCCCGGACGATGCCCTCCAGCACCGGGTCGACGGCCTCCAGGTGCGACGGGTTGGCCACCACCGACACCTTGACCGCGTGCTGGCCGTCCGGGGTGGTGAACTTGCCGTTCTGGCCCAGGTGGTACTTCACGTCGCCGGAGCCCTGCGTCGAGCGCGGGTCCAGATGCCCCTCGAACTCCGAGAAGATCTTCTCGTACGGCTTGCCGACGATGTTGGCCAGCACGTTGAGCCGACCCCGGTGGGCCATGCCGATGACGACCTCGTCCAGCCCGTTCTCGGCGGACGACTCGAGCACCTCACCGAGCAGCGGGATCAGCGACTCGCCGCCCTCCAGCGAGAAGCGCTTCTGGCCGACGTACTTGGTCTGCAGGAAGGTCTCGAACGCCTCGGCGGCGTTGAGCCGGTTGAGCACGTGCTTCTGCTCGTCGGCGGACGGCTTCTCGTACTTGCGCTCGATCCGTTCCTGGACCCAGCGCCGCTCCTCCGGGTCCTGGATGTGCATGTACTCGATGCCGACCCGGCGGCAGTACGAGTCGCGCAGCACGCCGAGGATCTCCCGCAGCTTCATCCGCTGCCGGCCGGCGAAGCCGTTGACCGGGAACTCGCGGTCCAGGTCCCACAGGGTGAGCCCGTGCTGGAGAACGTCCAGGTCGGGATGCTTGCGGATTTTGAATTCCAGCGGGTCGGTGTCGGCCATCAGGTGACCGCGCACCCGGTACGCGTGGATCAGCTCGTGCACCCGCGCGGTCTTGTTGATCTGACCCTCGGAGTTGACGGCGACATCGCGCATCCAGCGCACCGGCTCGTACGGGATGCGCAGCGCGGTGAAGATCTGGTCGTAGAAGCCGTGCTCGCCCAGGATCAGCTCGTGCATGACCTTGAGGAACTCGCCGGACTGCGCGCCCTGGATGACCCGGTGGTCGTACGTGCTGGTCAGCGTGATGATCTTGCTGACCGCCAGCTCGGCCAGCGTGGCCTCGGACATTCCCTGGTACGGGGCCGGGTACTCCATCGCGCCGACGCCGATGATCGCGCTCTGCCCCTGCATGAGCCGCGGCATCGAGTGCACGGTGCCGATGCCGCCCGGGTTGGTCAGCGAGATCGTGGTGCCGGAGTAGTCCTCCATGGTCAGCTCATTGCGCCGCGCCCGTCGGACCACGTCCTCGTACGCCTGCCAGAACTGCCGGAAGTCCATCTGCTCGCAGCCCTTGATGGAGGGGACCACCAGGTTGCGGCTGCCGTCCGGCTTGGCCAGGTCGATCGCGATGCCGAGGTTGACGTGTGCCGGGCGGACCAGCGCCGGCTTGCCGTTGGCCTCGGCGAAGGAGTTGTTCATCTCGGGGTGCTGGACCAGCGCCCGCACCATCGCGTAGCCGACCAGGTGGGTGAAGCTGACCTTGCCGCCCCGCCCACGGGCGAGGTGGTTGTTGATCACGATGCGGTTGTCCACCAGCAGCTTGGCCGGGACCGCGCGCACGCTGGTCGCGGTCGGCACGCTCAGCGAGGCGTCCATGTTCTGGACGATCTTCGCCGCGACGCCCCGCAACGGCGTGGTCTGCGGGCCTTCGGCGCTCGGTGCGGCGGCCTTGGCGGCCGGCTTGGCCGGGGCGGCCTTCTCCGGCGTGGCCTTCGGCGTGGCCGGAGCGGCAGCCTTGGCCGGGGCGGCGGGCTTGGCCGGCGTCGGCTGGGCGGCGGCCGGCTTGCTCGCGGTCGCCGGCTTGGCCGGGGCGCTCGGCTGGGCGACCGTGGCGGCTGCCTCCGGCTGGCCGTCCGGCTCCGGGGCGGCGGCCGGCTTGTCCGACGATTCGGCGCCGGACGGGGTGCCCGCCCCTGGTGCCGGCCGGTAGTCGGCGAAGAAGTCGTGCCAGGCCGAATCGACGCTCGATGGGTCGGCGAGGTAACGCTGGTACATCTCCTCGACGATCCACTCATTCGGGCCGAAACCCGCCAGTGGGTTCTCCTGCGAAGTCTGCTGGGTCGACACGGCCGGTAATCGCCTCTTTCACGCGGGTTTGTGTGGCACGCGGTGTGTCCCGTCGCGCCCGATTAGGAGCACGGACTGGACGGCTCCCAGGCTACGCCGTACCGATCCCGCAGGCATTTCCGCCTCGGTCCCGTGGCCGGTTTCACAGAAGATGCCAGAAGTTCAGCAACGCCTGCGCGCTCTGTCGACGACTGCTACGCGAACCGGGGTGGCGGCCGTGCCGCCGCCACCCCGGGACCGTCAGGAGATGTCGCGTCGACGCATCAGCAGGGTGCCGATCACGCCGGTCACCACCGCGTACCCGATGAGCACGGCGGCGCCGGCCCAGCGCGGCGGGTTGCCGGGGATGACCGCCCCGGTGACCATCAGCGACGAGGCCAGCGACGGCACCAGCAGTTGCAGATTGTTGATCCAGTCACCCCAGCGCTCGGCCAGGATGCTGATCACCACGATGGCGCCGATCGAGCCACCCAGGTAGAGCAGGATGCCGGTCACTGTGGCGCCGATCTGGCTGCGGATCAGCACGCCGATGCCGACGCCGAACACCGCCCAGAGCAGGTACGCGAGCAGGTTCAACCCGATCGCCCGCCAGGCCGCGTCGTTGCCCAGTTGGGAGTCCATCCCGATCGCGTTCAGCACCGCCGACCCGGCGACCAGGTTGAACGCGGTGGTCACCAGCCAGAACAGCAGCGCCAGCACGCCGGCCGCGACCAGCTTGGCGCTCATCACGGCGGTGCGGTGCGGGTTGGTGAGGAACGTGGTGGTCACCGTCTGGTGGAAGAACTCGCTGGTCACCACGATGATGCCGAGCAGCATCACGATCAGCAGGCCGAAGAACTGCCCGGTGGTGAACAGGTTCGCCGACAGGGCGTCCGGGTGGGCCGCCGCCGCAAAGGTGTCGGCCTGGTCGGGCGGCACGTCGCCGAGGTTGCCGCTGGTCAGGGTGTCGGCCTGCAACCAGTTGATGAGCAGGGTGAGCGCCCAGAGCGGCAGGCTGATCAGCGCGAAGATCCACCAGGTGTTGGTGGTACGGATCTTGAGTAGCTCGGATCGGACCAGGTTCATCGGATGCCCGCCTTTCCGGCCGTCAGCTCCAGGAAGACCCGTTCCAGATCGGGCCGTTCGGTGGTCAGTTCGTGCAGCTCCACCCCGGCGGCGAGGGCGGACCGGCCGATCGTCGGGGCGTCCACCCCGCCGACCAGCAGCACACCGTGCTCGTCGGTCTCGATGGTCGCCGACTGCGCCTTCAGGGCGGTGGTCAGCGCCTCGGCCTGCGGGGTGCGGACCCGGACCCGGGCGCCCTGCGCCATCGAACCGAGCACCTGCTCGACCGGACCCTGCCGGATCAGCTGCCCGGCCGCGATGATCACCACGTCGTCGGCGAGCAGCTGCATCTCCGACAGCAGGTGGCTGGAGACCAGCACCGTACGGCCCTCGTGGGCGAGGTTCTTGAGGAACCCACGCATCCACCGGATGCCCTCCGGGTCCAGCCCGTTGGCCGGCTCGTCGAGGATCAGCACGCGGGGGTCACCGAGCATCGCGGCGGCGATGCCGAGCCGCTGCTTCATGCCGAGCGAGTAACCCTTGAACTTGCGCTTCGCCGCCGGGCTCAGCCCGACCAGGGCCAGCGCCTCGTCGGCACGCTGCTTGGGCAGCCCGGCCGCCGCGCAGATCACCCGGAGGTGGTTGATGCCGGTGCGGCCCTTGTGCGCGCTGGACGCCTCCAGCACCGCTCCGACCTGCCGCAGCGGGTCGGCGAGATCGGCGTACCGCTGACCGCCGATGGTGGCCGTGCCGGCGGTCGGCGTGACCAGATTCAGCAGCATGCGCAGCGTGGTGGTCTTGCCGGCGCCGTTCGGGCCGAGGAAGCCGGTCACCCGCCCCGGTGCCACGGTGAAGGACAGGTTGTTCACCGCCCGGACGCTCTTGTACTGCTTCGTCAGACCGGACACCACGATCTGACCGTCGCTGGTGGGGCTTCGCTGCCCGTCAGTCATCGTTCTCCTCCCGTGTGTGGCGTCGAGGTACGCCGTGGCACAGCGTGACGGCCCGTGGCAGCAAGGTCAATCAGGCGCGGTCAGTACGTTCGCCTCCGTCGCGGGGTGGAGGCGACTCATCCCTGCGGACGACGGCCGGGCTCAGCGGGCGATCCAGGTTGCCCGGGCCGCGCCGAGCAACGCGCCGTCCGGGCCGTACAGGCTGGTGTGCACGAGCGCCTTGCGCCCATCGACGCGGAGCAACGCCCCGGTCACCACGCACTCGTCGCCCGGTTCGGGAAGCGCCGCGACCGCGGCGGCGATCCGGCCGAGCAGGTACGGGCGGCCCGGCGCGAGCACCGCCCAACCGCCGGGGCAGTCCAGCGCTGCCCAGACCGTGGCCGCGCTGACCTGCGCGGGCACGCGGAACGGCGCGGCGGTTCGGCCATCGGGCAGCCGACCGGGGAAGATCCGCAGCCCGTCGGCCCGCTCCGGCCCGCACACGTAGCAGCTGGGGAACGGGTGCTCGACCAGGCCGGGGTAGCGGGCCGCGGCGGCCACCGCCGTGCCCAGGTCGACCGGGGGTACGACCGCATCGATCACCCCGGCCGGGCGCACCTCGGCCACCAGCTCGCCGGCGGGGTCCCGGACCTCGCCGTCGACCAGGGTCAGCTCGGTCTCCAGTGGTGGCGGCCGGCGCAGCGTCACCTCGACCGGCTCGCTGCCGCCCGCCCCGGCGGCGAAGATCCCCGCGCTCCAGCCGCCGTTGCCGGAGCCGGTGGGCCCGTTGTAGCGGGGTTCGATGCGCATCGTCGACCTCCGATGGTGCGTGTCGGCGCCTTCGCCGGCCTGCCCGGGCAGCCTCGCACGGTCTGAGCCGGGCGTCGCTAGCGGTCTCGCCTGCCGGCGTTCATCCGATCGACACCAGTGGTCCCCGTGAATGGCAACCCGGGCACCTACACAGATCCCATGGCCGTTCTGCATGCCGCTGGCGCACCCCTGAAGACCAGCGGATACACCCTGCTGATCGCCGACGACCCCACCCAGGTCGCGGCCGCGCAACGCCTGCGCCACGAGGTGTTCGCCACCGAACTCGGCGCCACCCTCCTTCCTGGCGAGGCCGGGTTGGACGTGGACCCCTTCGACGCGTACTGCGACCACCTGATCGTCCGCGAGGACAGCACCGGTGAGGTGGTCGGTACGTACCGGCTGCTGCCGCCGGGGCGCACCACCCGGCGCTACGCCGAGGACGAGTTCGACCTGAGCCCGCTCGACCCGCTGCGCGGCGACCTGGTCGAGGCGGGTCGGTCCTGCGTACACCCGGACCACCGCTCCGGCGCGGTGATCAACCTGATGTGGGCCGGCATCATCCGGTACCTGCACCTGCGTGGCTCCCGCTGGCTCGGCGGATGCGCGTCCGTGCCGGTGGCCGACGGCGGGCGGACGGTCGCCGAGGTGTGGACCCAGGCCCGGGCCCGGCACCTGTCGCCGCCGCCGCTGCGGGTCCGCCCGTTGCGGCCCTGGTTCACCGAGGCGGCTGCCGCCGGCCCGGTCGCCGCTGCCCCGACCGGACGGGTCGCGTTTCCGCCGCTGCTACGGGGCTACCTCCGGCTCGGCGCGTGGATCTGCGGCGAGCCGGCGTACGACCCCGACTTCGGGTGCGCGGACTTCTACGTCCTCTTTTCCCTGGACCGGATGAACCCGCGCTACCTGCGGCACTTCCTGGGCGGAGAGCAGCGGTGACCGCCGCCCAGCGCGACCTGTGGCGGCCCTCCTCCGGCTGCGACGACGACTGCCTGCCGGCGGCCGGCGAGGTGCCCACGGTGCCGGTGGCCCGCCGGGTGCTCCGGCTGGTCGCGGCGCTCGGCATGCTGCTGGCCGGGATCCCGGTGGTGCTGCTGCTCCCGGTGCTCCCCACCCGGGAACGGCGGGCGCTGGTCAGCGGCTGGGCCCGGGCCACCGCGCGCGCCTTCGGCGTCCGCCTCGTGGTCAAGGGTCGGCTGCCCCGGCGGCGTGCGCTGCTGGTCGCCAACCACGTCTCCTGGCTGGACATCCTCGCCGTGTTGGCGGTCGCGCCCACCCGGATGGTGGCGAAACGGGAGATCCGCTCGTGGCCGGTGGTCGGTCTGCTGGCCGCGGCGGCGGGCACGGTCTTCGTGGACCGCGCCCGCCCGCTGGCGCTGCCGAGGACCGTCAGCCGGGTCGCCGACGCGCTGCGCGCCGGGCGGTCGGTGGCGGTCTTTCCGGAGGGTACGACGTGGTGTGCCGGAAACGGTGCCACCGACTGCCGTCCCGGCGGTGGTTTCCGGCCCGCGACGTTCCAGGCGGCGATCGACACGGGCAGCCCGGTCGTGCCGTTGCGGCTCACCTATCGCTGTGCGGCCACCGGGTCGACCACCACGGTGGCCGCCTTCCTCGGTGCGGACACCCTGCTGCGCTCGATGGCCAGGGTGGCCGCGGCGCGGGAACTGGTGGTCTCGGTGACGATCGCCGGGGCGCTGCACCCGGCCCGCGACGCCGATCGGCGGTTGCTGGCCCGGGCCGCCGAGTCGGCCGTACACCTGGTGCCCACGGCGGCTGTCGTGGCGCGGGCCCGGCTGCGACCGGTGCCGACGGTGACTCCGGCCGGTCCCGTGCCGAAGCCCGCCGCCGGCAGCGGCCTCGACCTGGCGGCCTGAGGAAGACCCCCACCCTGGTACGAGACTCACGACAGTCTTGTGGTGTCGCGATGTATCGCGTTACAGTCTCCTCTGTTCGGCGTGCCTCCCGCGCGTCGTCGAGAGGGGGACGCCATGGCCGGATGGACGGTCGAGAGCCCGCAACGGCTCACCCTGGACGCTCCGGTCATCCGGCTGGACGTTCGACTGATCAGTGGGCGGCTCAACGTGGTCGCCACCGACGGACCGACCCGGATCGACGTGACCCAGGTCGGCCGTCGGCCGGTCCTGATCGACCACACCGACGGCCGGCTCAGCATCCGTCAGGAGCGCGGTCGGGGCTGGTCGGACGTCCTGCGGTGGTTCCGGATGATCCACCGCTACCCCCGGGTGGACGTCTCCATCGCCGTGCCCGCCGACGTCCTCGCCGATCTGGGCCTGGTCGCGGGTTCGCTGGTCGCCTCCGGCCTGCGCCGGCAGACCACCGTCAACGTCGTCGCCGGCCAGATCACCCTGATGGGCCTGCGCGGCAACACCTCCGCGAAGCTCACCTCGGGGCCGGTGGAGGCGCTCGGCGTCCGCGGCGACCTCACCCTGGAGACGGTCTCCGGGGAGGTGATCCTCGCCGACAGCGCCGCCGACCGGGTGCGGGCCCAGACCGTCTCCGGCGCCATCACCTGCGACCTGGACAACCCCCGAGGCAGCGAGATCCGGTTGACCACCATCTCGGGCAGCATCACCGTCCGGGTCCGCGAGGACAGCGACCTCGCCGTCCAGCTCAACACCGCCTCCGGCCGCATCACCAGCGGCTTTCCCCAGCTGCGCACCTCGAAGTTCCCACTGCCCAGCAGCGAGGGGGTGCTCGGCGCCGGCGAAGGTAAGCTCTGGGCTTCCGCGACCTCGGGGAGCATCGCCCTGCTCGCCCGAGCGGTCGACGACGACGGGGAGGAGCTGCCGTGACCGCCGTGTTCAGCCACGGGCGGCTCCGGCTCTACCTGCTCAAGCTCCTCGACGACGGCCCGAAGCACGGCTACGAGCTGATCCGCCTGCTGGAGGACCGGTTCCTCGGGCTGTACGCGCCCAGCGCCGGCACCATCTACCCCCGCCTGCAACGGCTGGAGGTCGAGGGCCTGGTCAGCCACACCGCGGCCGGCGGCCGCAAGACGTACGACATCACCGACGCCGGTCGTGCCGAGCTGCGCCAGCGGGCCGACGAGTTGACCGCGCTGGAGACGGACATCGCCGCCTCGGTGGCGGACCTCTCCAGCCTGGCCGGTGAGATCCGCAGCGAGGTACGCGGGTCGGTCCGCGACCTCAAGCGGGAGCTGAGCGAGGCCACCCGACAGACCCGGCGGACCCGGTGGGAATCACCAGCACCGCCGCCCCGGCCGGCGTCGACCGCCGGGCCGCAGGCCGAGCTGCTCGACGAGCTGGACCAGCGGCTGGGAGCGTTCACCGACGAGGTGGGCCGGCTGTTGCGCGCCCGACAGTTCAGCGACACCCAGCTGCGTACCGCGATCCGGCTGCTCGACGGCGCCCTCGACGGGCTGCGTCGCCTGCTGCGCTGAGCGGCGTCGCCGGACGGCCGGCGACTCACAGGGTTTTTCCAGGAAGCGTCCAGCGCTGGCGCAGTGACGTCACCGATGATGGGCCCCATGCCCGCTACCCAGACCGAGGCGCGTCTGCTCGTCGTCGAGGACGACCCCAACATCCTCGAACTGCTCTCCGCGAGCCTGCGGTTCGCGGGCTTCGACGTGGCCACCGCGACAAGTGGAAGCGCGGCGCTCAACGCCGCCAAGGACCACCGGCCCGACCTGGTGGTGCTCGACGTGATGCTCCCCGACCTGGACGGCTTCGAGGTCATCCGGATGCTCCGCGAAGGCGGCACGCGTACCCCGGTGGTGTTCCTGACCGCGCGGGACGCGACCGACGACAAGATCCGTGGGCTGACCCTGGGCGGCGACGACTACGTCACGAAGCCGTTCAGCCTGGAGGAGTTGACCGCCCGGATCCGCGCCGTCCTGCGCCGCACCACGACCGGCGAGCAGGCGCCGTCCCGGCTCACCTTCGCCGACCTGGAGTTGGATGAGGAGACCCACGAGGTGCACCGGGCCGGCCAGCGGGTGCAGCTCTCGCCGACCGAGTTCAAGCTGCTGCGGTACCTGATGCTCAACGCCAACCGGGTGCTGTCCAAGGCGCAGATCCTCGACCACGTCTGGAACTACGACTTCCGTGGCGACGACAACATCGTCGAGTCCTACATCTCGTACCTGCGGCGCAAGGTCGACACCACCCAACCCCGGTTGATCCACACTCTCCGCGGCGTCGGGTACGTGCTGCGCAAGCCGGCGGCGTGAACGCGGTCCAGCAGGCGAAGGGACGGGTGCGCAGCGTTCCACTGCGGGTGAAGCTGGTCACCTCGGTGCTCGCGTTGGTCGCCGTCGCGCTTCTGGTGATCAGCTCGTTGACCGCGTACTTCCTCCGCAACTACCTGGTCACCCAGGTCGACGCCGAGTTGAGCAGCTCGGCGCGCACCCTCGAGACCGCGGTGTTGACCGCGGGGCAGGGGCGGTTGGGCATTCCGACCGACTACCTGGTGGTGGTCATCAGCCCGAGTGACGGCAAGGCGCCCTTCTACTGGTTCGACGACAAGCGGTTCGACATCGCCGACCTTCCCACGTGGCCGTCGGACGCCGCCGGTTTCGAGAAGCTGGAGGGTGATCCCTTCACCGTCCGGGCTCGGGACAGCAAGGTGCGCTGGCGGGTGCTCTACACCGAGCTGCCCAACGGTCAACTCGCGGCCGTCGGCCAGCACCTCACCGATGTCGACCTGGCCGTGAATCGGCTGGTCTGGATCGACCTGCTGGTCGGCGGCGCGGTGCTGATCCTGCTGGCCTCGGTCGGCGCCGCGATCGTCCGGACCAGCCTCAAACCCCTCGTCGAAATCGAACAGACCGCCGCCGCGATCGCCGGCGGTGACCTGACCCGCCGGGTGCCCGACCCGGAGGAGGGCCAGGCCGAACCGACCTCGGAGCTGGGCCGGCTCTCCCGTGCGCTGAACGCGATGCTCACCCAGATCGAGGCGGCGTTCACCGCCCGAGCCGCGTCGGAGACCTCGGCCCGCTGGGCGGAGAGCGCCGCCCGGGATGCCGCCGCCGCCGCTCAGGCGTCCGAGGCGCGGGCCATCCGCTCCGAGGAGCGGATGCGACAGTTCGTCGCTGACGCCTCGCACGAGCTGCGGACTCCGCTGACCACCATTCGTGGCTTCGCCGAGCTGTACCGGCAGGGTGCGGCCAGCGCGCCGGAGCAGACCGCCGGTCTGCTGCGCCGCATCGAGGACGAGGCGGCGCGGATGGGGCTGCTGGTGGAGGACCTGCTGCTGCTCGCCCGGCTGGACATGGAACGGCCGCTCTCGCTGACCCCGGTGGAGCTGCCGGTGCTCGCCTCCGACGCGGTGCAGGCCGCCCGGGCGATGGCACCGGACCGGCGGATCGAGCTGGAGATCGCGCCCGAATCGGGCCCACTCGTCGTCTCCGCCGACGACGCGCGGCTGCGGCAGGTGATCGGCAACCTGGTCACCAACGCGCTCACCCACACCCCACCGGAGGCCGAGATCCGGGTACGGCTGCGCGCCGAACCCGGTGGCTTCGCCGTCGTGGAGGTCGCCGACACCGGTCCCGGACTGTCGACGGAGCAGGCGGAACGGGTCTTCGAGCGGTTCTACCGGGCCGACGCGGCCCGTACCCGACGGGCCGACGGCAACACCGGCACCGGTCTCGGTCTGGCCATCGTGGCGGCGCTGGTCGCCGCCCACCACGGCTCGGTCGAGGTGGCCGAGACGCCCGGCGGTGGGGCCACCTTCCGGGTCCGGCTGCCGCTGCTGCCGCAGGTCGACGGGGTGGGCGAGTGACTTTCAGCCAACTTCCAGGACGGTTCCAGGTTGATTGCAGTGCCGGGGGAGAAGGTAGTGCCATGACCGAGTTCGAGTCCGACCCGCAGCGCCGGCCGGCCCCCACCGACGCCGAGCCGTCGCACCCCACCGCCGAGCTGCCGCGCGACGAGCGCGTGCAGTCCGACTCCCCAACCACCCCCGTACCGGTCGTCTCGACCGGCGGCGACCCGACGGTCGCCTCCACCGCCGGTGACCCGGACACCACCGCCGTCACCACCGCCGCCGCGCCCGCCGGTCAGCCGGCCGCCGCTCAGCCCACCGGGTACGAGCCGTCGACCGGCTACGAGCGCCCGGCCGCCACTGCGTCCGCGCCGCCGTACCCGGTCTCCGGTCACCCGGCGCCCGGCCAGTCCGGCTACCCGCAGCCGACCGCCGGCCACTACCCCGGTGCCCCCTGGTACCCGGGGCAGCAGTCCGGCTGGGCCGGCGGGGGCCAGCCGGGCATGGCGTACGCCCAGCACCAGCAGCACCCCGGGCAGCACGCCCAGCACCCTGGACAGCACCCTCAGCACCTCGGGCAGCACCCTCAGCACCCGGGCCAGCCGGTCCCGCCGTGGGGCCCGCAGGTCGCGCCGCCCGGCAGCGGCCCCCGACCGGGCCGGATCGCCAAGTTCGCCGGCGCCGGCGTCGCGGTGTTCGCCCTGATGCTCGGTTCCGGCGTGGCCGGTGGGGCGCTCGCGCTCGCCCTCGACGGCGACAGCGGCGGTATCACCCGCACCTACTCAGCGGCTCCGGTGATCAATGGCGCCGACCTGCCGAAGATCGCCGCGTCGGTGCAGGACAGCGTCGTCTCGATCACCACCGGCAGCGGTGAGGGCTCCGGGGTGGTGCTCAGCGCCGACGGGTACGTGCTGACCAACAACCACGTGGTCGCGTCCGCCGCTGGCGACGCGGTGCGGGTGGTCTTCGCCGACGGCAAGACCGCCGACGCGAAGATCATCGGTACCGACCCGAAGACCGACCTGGCCGTGGTGAAGGCCAGCGGGGTGAGCGACCTCAAGCCGGCCAAGTTCGGCGACAGCGACGCCATGCAGGTCGGCGACCAGGTGCTCGCCCTGGGCAGCCCGCTCGGCCTGCAGGGTTCGGTGACCTCGGGCATCCTCAGCGCCCGGGACCGCACCATCCGGGCCGGCGAGGGCCAGCAGCAGGACCCGACCCAGCAGAGCCAGCCGGTTAGCTCGATCTCCGGCCTGCTCCAGACGGACGCGCCGATCAACCCCGGCAACTCCGGTGGCGCGCTGGTCAACACCCGAGGCGAGGTGATCGGCGTCAACACCGCCATCGCGACCTCCGGGCAGAGCACCGGCAACATCGGTGTCGGGTTCGCCATCCCCAGCAACAAGGCCAAGGACGTCGCGGGCAAGCTCCAGCGTGGAGAGAAGGTCAGCCACCCGTCGCTCGGGGTCGGCGTCAACCAGGCCGAGGGCGGCGGCGCGCTCGTCGCGTCGGTCACCCCGGGCAGCCCGGCGGAGAAGGCCGGCCTCCAGCGCGGCGACGTCGTCACCCGGTTCGGCGACAAGCCGGTCAACGACTCGGACGACCTGGTGGGCGCGGTGCAGGCCGGCAAGGTCGGCGACCGGGTCGAGGTGCAGTTCAAGCGCAACGGTGCCGAGAAGTCGGTGACCGTGACGCTCGCCGAGACGTCCTAACCACCATCTGAACCTGCTTCCTCCCTCCGGCGGCGGGTGGCGGGGCCGAGGGGGTCGGCTCCGTCACCCGCCGCTTCTTTCCGCCGGACGGCGGTTCACCCGGATCGGGTGAACCGCCGTCACCCGTCCGCCCGGCAGGTTCGGTGGGCGACGACCGGAACCGGGGGTGGGGTGCCATGACCGAGGTGGTGGGTGTCCGCGACGACCAGCGGATCCAACGCGACGTCCTGGCCGAGTTGGCCTGGGACCCCAGGCTGCAACCGAACGAGATCGGGGTGACCGTCGACCAGGGCGTGGTCACCCTGACCGGATTCGTGGACGGTGCCGCCCGCGGTTGGGCCGCGACCCGATGCGCTCAGCGGGTTCGCGGCGTACGGGCGGTGGCCGACGAGATGGAGGTGCGGCTGCCCGGCACTCCGGGGCGTACCGACGCCGAGGTCGCCATCGCCGCCACCCGCGCCCTGGAGTGGGACAGCTTCGTGCCCGCCGAACGGCTGGACGTGACCGTGGCCAACGGCTGGCTGATGCTGCGCGGTGAGGTCGAGTTCGGGTGGCAGCGGCGGGCCGCCGAGGGCGAGGTGCGCCGGCTCGACGGCGTACGGGGGATCACCAACCTGATCGAGGTACGACCTGCGGCACCACCGGCCGAGCGGCTGCGGCGGGACGTCCAGCGGGCGCTGTCGCGCACGCTCGGCGGCGAGCGGGTGACCGTCGAGGTGGACGGCGACACGCTGGTCCTCGCCGGGGTGGTCCGCTCCTGGTGGGAACGCGACCAGGTCGAGCGGGTGGCGTGGTCCGCGCCCGGGGTGCGGGTGGTCCACGACCAACTCCTGGTGGGCGGGTGATCGTCCGGCATGTCCGGTTTACCCGGCACACCACCGGGAAACCGCCGCCGACCGGCTCGACCGGCGGTGCCGCCGCACCGGGGATCAGCCGTACCGGGGATCAACGGGGAGGACTCGTGGCCGTGAACCACCCGACTGCGGGCCGCCCCGAGGAGCGGTCGCTGCGTGTCGCGATGGTGGTTCCGCCGTGGTTGTCCGTTCCGCCGCCCGGCTACGGCGGCCTTGAGCAGGTCGTCGCCGCCCTGGTGGACGCGCTCTGCGAGCAGGGGCACGCGGTGACCCTGTTCGGTGCCGGCGGTGACCACGGCACGGCGGCCGACGGCTTCGTCTCCACCGTCGCCGAGGTCCAGTACGAGCGGCTCGGCGAGTCCCTGCCCGAGCTGGCTCACCTGGCCCGGGTGAATCGGCTGATCAGCGCGGCCGACTTCGACGTGGTCCACGACCACACCACGATCGGTCCGCTGGTCGCCGGCCGCCGGGCCGTGCCGACGGTCGCGACCGTGCACGGAAACCCCGTGGGGGAGTACGGCGACGTGCTCAGTGACATCGACTCGGGCGTCGCCCTGGCGGCGATCTCGCACGCCCAGCGCCGACTGAACCCGCACCTGCCCTGGGCCGGCACGGTGCACAACGCGCTGGACATCCGCGGCTTTCCGCGCAAGCACACGCCCGGCGCGGGGCCGGTGCTGTGGCTGGCCCGGTTCAGCCCGGACAAGGGCCCGGACACCGCCATCCGGGCGTGCCGGGCGGCGGGGTTGCCCCTGCTGCTGGCCGGGAAGTGCAACGAGCCGGCCGAGCGCCGCTACTACGAGCAGGTCGTCGCGCCGATGGTCGACGACGATGTGACCGTCGTCCTCAACGCGGACCGCGCGACGACGCTGCGGATGCTGGTCGACGCCCGCTGTCTGATCATGCCGATCCAGTGGGACGAGCCGTTCGGCATGGTGATGCTGGAGGCGATGGCGACCGGCACACCGGTGGTCGCGCTCAACCGGGGTGCGGTGCCGGAGCTGGTTCGGCCGGGGTTGACCGGGCTCGTCGTCGAGCGGTCCGAGGAGCTACCCGCGGCGTTGCTCGCGGCGGCGCGACTCGACCCGGAGGACTGCGTGGCGCACGTCGCGCAGAACTTCTCGGTCGAGCGGATGGCGAACGGCTACGCGGAGGTCTATCGGCGCTTCGCCCTCGGCCGGCACGACGTCCGCGAACCGGCCCGGGTGCCGGTGCGCTGATTCACCCGTGTCGCCGGGTCAGGCCCCGGTCGCGCCCAGCTCGGCGATGGCGGCGTCGAGCCGAGACGCGTACGCCGGGCTGATGCCGCCCTCACCGAGGCGGACGGTGACCTTCGCGCGCAGCCGGGCCACCGGTGGCGCCAGCTCTTCCCGGCCGGAGCTGACCGCGACGGTCAGATTGCGCAGCTCGTTGCGCAGGTCGAGGGCCACGTCGTCGCGGATCTCCCCGGCGCTCAGCCCGGCGCCGATCAACCCGTCGACCCGGTTCGCGACCTCGGTCAGGGTGCCCGGGTTCGAGGTGGGCGCGCCGGTGGTCGGCTTCGTCGACGGTGCCGGGGTCGGCGGGGTCGGCGCGGACGACTCGGGGGCCGGCGGGTCGGTCGACGGGGTCGTCACCGGACCAGCGGAGGGCTGCGCCCGGCGGGTCGGCTGCTGTTCGGGCAGCAGGGCCACCCCGGCCAGCGTCGCCCCGATGGCCAGCACCAGTAACAGCAGCAGTCGCCGCCGGGACCAGCGGCCAGACCTGGTCGTCGGCTCGTCCGGCGCGGCGGAGGCCCCGGCGTCCGAGGTGTCTCCGCTCGGTCGCGCTGCCGCCGGGGCGCTGGCCGTCGCCACGGCGGGCGACTGCGGTGGCAGGGGCTGGGTGGGCACCCGGATGGTCGCGGTCGGGGGTTCGACGGGCAGCGAATGGTCGCGGAGCGCCGTGGCGACCTGCCGGGCGGTCGGCCGGTCGGCCGGGTTCCGGGCGAGGCTGCGCAGGCAGATCTGGGCCACCGGTGCGGGCAGGTCCGGTAGGTCGGCCAGCGTCGGCGGCGGGCCACTGGCCAGCGCGGCGCTGAGCTGCTCCCAGGTGTCCGCCGGATACGGGACCCGGCCGGTGAGCGCCTCGTGCAGCAGCACGCCGAGCGAGTACACGTCGGTGGACGGCTGGGCCGGCGCG
Source organism: Micromonospora sp. BQ32 (assembly GCF_059358895.1). NCBI lineage: Bacteria > Bacillati > Actinomycetota > Actinomycetes > Micromonosporales > Micromonosporaceae > Micromonospora > Micromonospora sp. BQ32. The sequence goes on from NZ_JCADBI010000010.1 coordinate 237,865, forward strand.
CCGTCGAGGCGTTCCGGGGCGACGTACGCCGGGGTGCCGAAGGTCTCGCCGTCCTCGTCCTCGTCGGGCGCGCCGATCCGGGTGGCGATGCCGAAGTCGAGCACCTTGACGCCCGTCCCGGTCATCATCACGTTGGCCGGGGTGATGTCCCGGTGCACGATGCCGAGCCGGTGCGCGGCGGCCAGCGCGTCCGCGACCTGCGCGCCCACCTGGACCGCCTCGGTCCACGGCAGCGGCCCCTCGGTGAGCCGTAGCTTCAACTCCTCGCCGCTGAGCAGCTCCATCACCACGAACGAGGTGATCGAGCCGTCCGGGTCGACCGTCTCGCCGTAGTCGTGCACGGAGGTCAGGTGCGGGTGCACCAGCTGGGCGGCGGCCCGTGCCTCCTCGCGCACCATGCCCCGGAACCTCGCGTCGGCGGCGAGTGACGGGGCGAGCACCTTGAGCGCGACCACCCGGTCCAGTACCTCGTCCCGGGCACGCCAGATGACCGACATGCCACCGGCGCCGATCTGGTCCAGAAGTCGGTATCTGCGAGCCAGCAATCGGCCCGGATGCAGTGCTGCCTTCACGGATCGCACCTGCCTCAGGGGTGGGAGCGGTATCAGGTTGCGCGAATGCGTCCGGCCTGTCAACGCCGTTGCCACCGGCCGTCGGCGGACGGTGCCTGCCGTGCGCCGACCGCCGGTGGACGGCGGCCCACCGGTCGGCGGCGGGCGCGTGCCAGGATGAGAGTCATGGCGGGGGGACCGGTGGCGTTCGTGCTCGGCGGCGGGGGAGTGCTCGGCGCGGTCGAGGTCGGCATGTTGCGGGCGCTGTTCCGCGCCGGCATCCAACCCGACATGGTGCTCGGCACCTCGATCGGCGCGGTGAACGGCGCGTTGGTCGCCGCCGACCCGACCGAGGCGGTCACCGACCGGCTGGTCCGGCTCTGGGCCTCACCGGAGGCGAGCGAGGTGTACGGCGACTCGGTGGCCCGGCAGCTGCGCCGCTTCGCCGCCCGCACCCACCTGCACTCGCCCCGGCCGCTGCGCCGCCTGTTGGAGACCGAGCTGGGGGTGGACACCACCTTCGCCGACCTGCGGGTGCCGTTCCGGTGCTGCGCCGCCCACATCGAGCGCGCCGCCGAGCACTGGTTCGACAGCGGTCCGGTGGTGCCAGCGGTGATGGCGTCGGCCTCGGTGCCGGGCCTGCTTCCGCCGATGCAGATCGACGGCGCGCACTACGTGGACGGCGGGATCGTCAACTCCATCCCGATCGGCGAGGCGGTGGCCGTCGGCGCCCGTCGGATCTACGTCCTCCAGGTGGGTCGGATCGAACGGGAGCTGACCCCGCCCCGCCGCCCGTGGGAGATCGCGCAGGTCGCGTTCGAGATCTCCCGCCGGCACCGCTTCTTCCGGGAGATGGCGGCGCTGCCCGAGGGGGTGGAGGTGCACGTCCTGCCGACCGGCGGGCTCAACCCCCGCGACGACACGCCGTGGGCGTACCGGGACATGGCGGCGGTGGGACGGCGGATCAGTCGCGCGTACACCGCCTCCCGGCGCTACCTCGCCACCCACCTGGAGCGGTGATGCCGCTGCCTCCCCGGTGGCTGCGTCGGCTGTTGTTCGCCCCCGCCGTCGTGCTGCTCGCCTTCCTGGTGGTCACCACGTTGCCGATCTGGGCGCTGCTCGCCGCGGCCGCGTCCCCGCTGGTCCCGGGCCGGCTGCGCCCGCTGCGACTGCTCTGGATCGGCTGCTTCTACCTGGTCTGGGACGCCGCCGCGCTGCTCGCCCTCTTCCTGCTCTGGGTCGTCTCCGGCTTTGGCTGGCGGACCCGGTCTCCAGCCTTCCAGCGCGCGCACTACGTGCTGGCCGGCTGGTTCCTGCGGGTGCTGTTCTGGCAGGCACGTTGGACACTGCGGTTGCGCATCGACGTGGTGGGCACCGACCCGGACACCGCGCTGCCCGGCCGGCCCGAGCTGGTGCTCTGTCGGCACGCCGGGCCGGGCGACTCGTTCATCCTGATCCACGGGCTGGTCAACTGGTTCCACCGGGAGCCCCGGATCGTCCTCAAGGACAGCCTCCAGTGGGATCCGGCGATCGACGTGCTGCTCAACCGGCTGCCCAACCGGTTCATCGCGCCGACTCCGGAGCGCGGCGAGGAGACGGTACGCCAGGTCGGGCACCTCGCCACCGGCCTCGACGACAACGACGCCTTCGTGATCTTCCCTGAGGGTGGCAACTTCACCCCCAGGCGACGGCTGCGCGCCATCGCCCGGCTGCGCTCCCTCGGCCTGGAACGAATGGCCCTGCGCGCCGAGCGGATGCGTCACGTGCTCGCCCCGCAGCCCGGCGGGATGCTCGCCGCGCTGGACGCCGCCCCGGACGCCGGGGTCATCTTCGTGGCCCACACCGGGCTGGACCGGATGCTCACCGTCGCCGACGTGTGGCGGGAACTGCCGATGGACAAGCGGATCGTGATGCGGTTCTGGTCGGTGCCGCCGGAGGACGTACCGATTGGGCGGCAGCAGCGCATCGACTGGCTCTTCGATTGGTGGGCGCAGATTGATGCCTGGATCGCCGCTAATCGGTAAATGTCCGCGTAGGGTGCGGGCGTGAACGAGATCTGCGTGGTGACAACGGTGGTGGATGCGCGTTCGGTCGCCGACGTGCTGGCGGCTGCGGCCGTCGCCGGCAGGCTCGCCGCCTGCGCCCAGGTGGGTGGTCAGGTGGACAGCACCTACTGGTGGCGGTCCGGGGTGGAGACGAGCACCGAGTGGTCGGTGCAGTTCAAGACCGCACCGGATCGGCTCACCGCGTTGCTGGACCAGATCCGGGTCAGCCACCCGTACGAGGTGCCGGAGATCCTGGTGTCCAGAGTGGAGAGCGGCAACCCCGACTACGCCACCTGGGTGTACGAACACACCCGATCCTGAGTACGCGCACTCTGGGCCGCGCCCGGGTCGGTTGTCGATGATGACCGGGTGGACGACACCCGTTACCCCTGCCCCGCCTGCGGTGCGCCGGCCGATCTGAGCGCCGGTTGCTCCGGCTGCCGGCGCGCGCCCGACCCGATCGCCGCTGAGGTGGTTCGGTTGAGCCGGGAGGTCGCCGAGCTTGAGCCGGAGGTGGAGCGGGCTCGGCGCGCGTACACCGAGCTGGCCGGACGTCTGTCGGCCGTGTCGCGGCGGCGGGCAGACCTGGCGGCGGTCGTCCGGGCCGGGTTGGCGGCCTCGGTGGTGGCGCGCCCGGCGTCGCTCGTCGGGCCGGCCCCGTCCATCGGCCCGGGCCCCGGGCTCGCTACGGATGCGCGGCCGGGTGCGGCGGAGACCTCGACCCGGACCGTCCAGGGTCTGCTCTTCGTCCTCGGTGGACTCCTGCTGGGCACCGCGGCGGTGGTGTTCACCGCGGTGGCCTGGGCGGCGGTGGGGGTTGGCGGTCGGGCGTTGATCCTGGCGGCGTTCACCGCGCTCGCGCTGGGCGTACCGCTGCTGGCGGTCCGCCGAGGGCTGCGCGGTACGGCGGAGACGTTCGCCGCGGTGGGTCTGCTGCTGGTGGTGCTGGACGGTTACGCGGCCTGGTCCGTTGACCTGGCCGGGGTGACCGGCTGGCCGGGCAGCCGGTACGCCGCGCTGGTCGGGGGGGCCAGCGCGGCGGTCGCCGTGGCGTACGGCCGGTGGAGCGGGTTGACGGGGCCCTGGTTCGCCGCCCTGGTGGTCGCTCAGCCGGCGTTGCCGCTGCTCGCCGCCGAGGCCGGGCTGGGTGCGGCCGGGTGGTCGTTGGTGCTGCTCGGGGTGGCGTTGCTGAACCTGGCCGTGCTGGCCGCGTTGCGGGGCCGAGCGGGGGCGGCGCAGCTCGTCGGCCGGGTGCTGGCCGCCGCGGGTCACGTCGCCGCGCTGGTGGGGGCCGCGGCGTGCGCGGTGGTGCCGCTGGTCGGTGGGCGGGCGGGGGGCTCGCCACTGCTGGCCGGGGTGCCGCTGGTGCTGGTCGCGCTCACCGGGCTCGGTGCGGCCTGGCTCGTCGGGGGGCGGGCGTTGCGGGCGGTGGGGGCCGGGCTGCTGGTGCCGGTGTTCGCCGCCGCCCTGCTGCGTCCGGTGGCCGAGCTGCGGCCGTCCCTGCTGCTGCTCGCGGCGGCGACGGTGGCGCTCGGGCTGGCCGCCGCCGTGCGGCTCCTGCCGGCGGCGGCCGGGGCGGCGGTGGACGGCGGTGGCGGTTGGCGCACCGGCCCGCGGGCGGGTGCGCTGGTCGTCGCGGCGGGCACGGCGCAGGTCACCGTGCTGATCACCATCGGGCTGGCGGTCGCCGCCGCCGGTCGGTCGCTGCCGCCCTGGGGCGGGGCTGGGACGGGGCCGGACCTGCGCTGGGGCTGGCAGCTGGCACCCGCGGTGGCGTTGGCGATCGGCGCCACGGTGCTGCTGCTGCCCCGGACTGCGCGGGCGGTGCTCGCCACGGCCGGCGCGGTGGCGGTGCTGTTCGCCGTCCCCGCCGGCTGGACGGCCTTCTGGCCTCAGGTGGTGGCCGTCGACCTGGTCGGTGGGGTCGCGCTGCTGCTCGCCGTGCTGGCCCGTCCGACCACCTCATCGGTCGCCCTGCGTACCCGCGCGCTCGGCGGTGCCGCCCTGCTCGGGCACGGGCTGCTGGTCGCCCTGGCCGACCCGACCGGTGCCCTGGTGGCGCTGGGCGTCATCGCCGCGGTCGGGCTGGCACTGGCCGTTCGACGGGGGGACGGGGCGTACCGGGAGGTGGCCGGTGGGGGCCTGCTGGTCGGGCAGCTCGCACTGCCCGGGATCGCGGCGGTTGCGTTGTTCGCCGCCGGCGGGCCGCCGTGGTGGCAGGCCCGGCTCGCCCTGGCCGCCGCCGGGCTGTCGCTGGTCGCGGTGCTCGCGGCCCGTCGCCACCGGGTGGAGCTGATCGGGTACGCGGTGACCGGCGCCGTCGTCGCGGTGACCGTGCCCGGCCTCGCGCCGCTGGTCGGGGCGGGTGACGAGCCGCTCGCGCTGTACGCCGCGCTGGCGGCGCTGGGGGTCGTGTTCGTCTTCTGCTGGCTGCCGTCGGCGAGCGCCTCCGGGCAGGCGGCCCTCGGGGAACGGCCGGCGGCCGACGGGCGCGAGCCGGCCCGGTCGGCGCTGTTGCTGGCGGCGGGCGGAACGCTGGCGGCGGTCGCCGTCCTGGCGGCCCTGCCGACGGTGCTGACCGCGTTCGGGTCGCCCTACGGCGGCCTCGACCGGGTGTGGTCGGGGGTGCCCACGGTCGTCGCCGACCCGACGGTGCTCCCGGTCGGGTTCGCGCTGGTCGTGCTGGCGGCGGTCGGCGGGTTGGTCGGTCGGCGGGTCGGCCTGCCGGTGCCGCCCGCGCTGCCGTTCGTCGCGGCGGCGCTGCCGGTACTGCTCATCGCGATCGGCGCGCCGTGGCCGGTGCTGCCGGTCGCCGTCCTGCTCGCCGGCCTGGCCGCGCTGCTGTTCACCGCGCTGGCGGCGGCCCGCCCGGCGCTGGCACCGGTCGCCGTGCCGGTGGGCGTGGTGCTGGTGGCCTCCGGTGTGCTCGGTCTACTGGCCACCCGGGCCGGGACGCTCGCCGCCGAGGGGGCGCTGCTGGTGGCGGCGGTCGCGGTCGCCGTGGGGGCGCGCAGCTTCGCAGTGCGGGTCGCCGGTTGTCTCGCCGCCGTGGGCGCGGCGTCCGCGCTGGCGGTGACCGCCCCGCTCGCCGGTGGGCTGCCGGTGCGGGCTGCCGCGTACTCACTGCTGGCGGTGGCCGCGTTGGTGCTGGCCGCCGCGGGGGTCACCCCGGCACGGGCCCGGCTGGGACGGGTGCTGGACGCCGCCGCGCAGGCCGTCGCGCTGGTGGCGGCGGTGCTCGCCGTCGACGTGGCGCGGCACCTCGCCACCGTCTGCGTGCTCTGGGGTGTCGCCGTCGCGCTGCGACTGCTGCGCAGGGGTGAACCGGCCGGCCGGCGGTGGACGTTCGCCGGGGTCGCCGCCGGCAGCGAGTTGCTGGGGGCCTGGGTGCTGCTGGCCGCCGGCGGGGTGACCGTGCTGGAGGCGTACACCCTGCCGGCCGCGGCGCTCGCCGTCGGCGCGGGTCTGCTGGCGCTGCGCACCCGGCCGGGGCTGACCAGCTGGCCGGCCCTCGGCCCGGGGCTGGTCGCGGCGTTGCTGCCCAGTCTCGTGTCGGTGCTGGCCGGGCCGGACCCGCAGCCGTGGCGGCGGCTGCTCCTGGGGGCGGCGGCGACCGGCGCGGTGCTGGCCGGCGCGACCCGCCGGTGGCAGGCGCCGGTGCTGCTCGGCGGCGGGGTGCTGACGCTTCTGGCGCTGCACGAGCTGGCCCGGGGGTGGGACCTGCTGCCCCGGTGGATCTATCTGGGCGTCGGCGGTCTGGCGCTGGTCGGGCTCGCCGCCACCTACGAGCGACGGCGACGTGACCTGGCTCGACTGCGCGCAGCGGTGGGCCGACTCGGCTGAGTCAAACCAGTGGGGGGTAGGGCCTGCCCTACCCCCCATTCGGGGGTTGTCGGGGTTACTCAGCGCTACCGCGATCGGGAGACTTGACATTAAGCCCGAACCACCCCGGTACGGGCGCAAGCGGAACGGGAGCAGCGATGGCGCTCGGAGCGGTGGCGGAACCGCCGGTACGACGGCGAGGTAGTGACTACGCACAGTTGTCCCGACGGATCAGCCAGGCGGGCCTGCTGGAGCGGCGCCCCGGCTGGTATGTCACCCGCATCGTGCTCACCCTCGGTGCCTTCGTGGCCGGCTGGGTGGCCGTGTTCCTGCTCGGCGACTCCTGGTGGCAGCTCCCGCTCGCGGCCCTGATGGCGGTGGCCACCACCCAGGTCGCGTTCCTCGGCCACGACGCCGGGCACCGGCAGATGTTCCGTCGGCGTGGCCCCAGCGAGTTGGTGGGGCTGCTCGCCGGCAACGTGGCGGTGGGGATCAGCTACGGCTGGTGGGTCGACAAGCACAACCGGCACCACGCCAACCCGAACCACGAGGACGAGGACCCGGACGTCGGCGCGGGGGCCCTGGTGTGGACGCCCGAGCAGGCGTTGGAGACCCGGGGGTTCGGCCGTTGGATGGCTCAGCGGCAGGCGTACTTCTTCTTCCCGATGCTGCTGCTCGAGGGTCTGAACCTGCACGTGGCGAGCATCCGGGCGATCGTCGGCCGGGAGGACGGCAAGTACACCGTCCCGATGCGGCACCGGGCGGTCGAGGCGGCGCTGCTCGCCGTGCACACCGCCGCTTACGTGGCGCTGCTGTTGGCGGTCATGTCCCCGGTCAAGGCGCTGCTCTTCGCCGTCGTGCACCAGGCGCTGTGGGGCCTCTACATGGGCTGCGCGTTCGCGCCGAACCACAAGGGCATGCCGATGCCGACCGCCGAGGACGAGTTGGACTTCCTGCGTAAGCAGGTGCTGACCTCCCGCAACGTGCGAGGCAGCCGACTGGTGGACACCACGCTCGGCGGTCTCAATTACCAGATCGAGCACCACCTCTTTCCGAACATGCCCCGCGCCAACCTGCGCCGGGCCCAGCCGATCGTCCGTGCCTACTGCGTCGAGCAGGGCATCCCGTACGCCGAGACCGGGCTGGTCGAGTCGTACCGGCAGGCACTCGGTCATCTGCACGAGGTGGGTCGGCCGCTGCGCGGCTGACGCGATACCGATCGGTGGGGCGGCATCTGATGATGCCGCCCCGTCGTCGCGTTTCTGGCCGGCACCGCTTGCGGGAGACCCTGGGATCGAGGGAGCGCGTCCGGTCAACCAGCCGCCCCACCGGTAGGGTCTGGTCATGGCAGACCTGCTCACCGCGGAGGCGGTGCGAGAAGGGCTGAGCGGGTTGACCGACTGGTCGGGCGACCCGACCGGCATCGGTCGTACCGCCCAGCTCAGCAGTTTCCCGGCCGCCATCGCGGTGGTGGACCGGGTGGCGGCGGTGGCCGAGGAGCTCGACCACCATCCCGACATCGACATCCGATGGCGGACCCTGACCTTCCGCTGTGTCACGCACTCGGCCGGTGGGGTCACCCACCGGGACATCGAGCTGGCCCGGCGGATTGACGACATCGTCCGGAGTGCGGCATGAGATTCGAGATCAGCAAGGTTCTGGATGCCATCGAGGGTCGGGTCTGCACGGACCCGTCACTGGCCCGAGCCGTGGTCGACCTGGCCGAGGTGATCCGCTACCAGGACATCGACGGTGGCCGGCCGGCCAGCCTGCTCCGCCTCGGCATGGTCATCGACGCGCTCTCCCGCGAGCTGGAGGAAGACAGCGTCCAGGTCTACGCGGTGGTGCACCGGGCGTTGCTCTCCGACGCCGACCTCACCTCGAATGAGCGGATGGTCGTCCGCCGCTGGGCCGACGACGGGCTCGTCGAGGTGCTCGACAACCCGGGTGACCGGATGCTGGAGGTCGCCGACCTGCTCGGTCTACCGGTGCTCAGCCGGGTCCGCTTCGACGGGTTGCGGGGTCGGTTCCCGTGGCTGGTCGAGCAGCCCGGTCGGGTGCTCGCGCCGGTGCCTGGCGCTGGCGGCCCGGTGTTCATCGCGCACGTCGGCGGTGGGCACTCGCCGGTGGCTGGCAAGCGGTCGCCGACCGGCGCCAAGCTGCTGGCCCGCCAGTGGCGCTGCCCGGAGTCGGGCTGCGCGCTGTTCGGCGGCGGTGGTGGGGGCGGCGCGTTCGCCGACCTGGCCGGGGGCGCCGACCGCAGCCCCGCCGCGCAGCCGCCGCCAGCCCTGCGCAACGGCGTGCCGACCTGCCCCCGGCACGGCGTACGGCTCGGTGACGGCGGCCCGCGTCCGCGGACCGAGGTGCTCGCGGTGCGCGTCGGCGGTCTGGTCCGGCGGCGGTTCGTGCTCAGCGAGGAGCAGCCGATCGTGGCTGGTCGGGCGCCGGAGCAGGACGGCGGGATCATGCTCGGGCAGTGGCTCAACGACGAGGCCCGACGCTGGATCAGCCGCGGTCACGTCCGCTTCGAGCTGCGGGTCGGTGAGGTCATCGTGACCGACGTCAGCACCAACGGCTCCGGCATCCGCCCGGCCGGTTCGATGGCCGAGTCGGACCGGATCCCGTTGGCCCCGCAGCAGTCCCGGGTGCTGGGCGAGAACGACATGGTGGAGCTGTACCCGGGGGTGCAGATCGGTCGGGCCGAGGAACTGCCCACCGGTGCCCCGTTCACCCCCACCTCGGTGATGGCCGAGGCCCCGACGATGGCCATGCGCCTACCCCGCCCCTGACCCGCCCCGCGCTGCGGCCGCGTCGCCCCCCGGCGGCCGGCCCGCGGCCGGTCATGATCCGCACAAGAACAGGGAAAGTGCTGCCTCAGTCGGTGCCGAGGCAGCACTTTCCCTGTAGTTGCGCAGATCTTGACCAGCGGGGTCCGTCAGCCGGCCAGCACCTCGGCCAGCTGGGTCACCGCCAGGTCGATCTCCTCTTCGGTGATCACCAGCGGCGGGGCGAGCCGGATGGTCGAGCCGTGGGTGTCCTTGGCGAGCACTCCGCGAGCGGCGAGCCGCTCACACGCCTCCCGGCCGCTCATCAGCGCTGGGTCGATGTCCAGACCGGCCCACAGGCCACGGACGCGTACCCCGACGAGACCCTTGCCGACCAGCCCTTCCAGGCCGGCCCGCAGCCGCTCACCCAGCTCGGCCGAACGGCGCTGGAACTCGCCGGTGGCCAGCAGCCGGACCACCTCGATGGCCACCGCGCAGGCGAGCGGGTTGCCGCCGAAGGTGGAGCCGTGCTGCCCGGGCTTGAGGACGCCCAGCACGTCGGCGTTCGCGGCCACCGCGGAGACCGGCACGATGCCGCCGCCGAGCGCCTTGCCGAGCAGGTACATGTCGGGCACGACGCCCTCGTGGTCGCAGGCGAAGGTCGCGCCGGTACGCCCCAGACCCGACTGGATCTCGTCGGCGATGAACAGCACGTCGCGCTCGGTGCAGACCTGGCGTACGCCCGGCAGGTAGCCCTCCGGCGGCACCACCACACCCTGCTCACCCTGGATCGGCTCCAGCAGCACGGCCACGGTGTTCTCGTCGATCGCGGCGGTCAGCGCGTCCAGGTCGCCGTACGGCACGACCGTGAACCCCGGGGTGTACGGCCCGAAGTCGGCGCGGGCGTCCGCGTCGGTGGAGAAGCTCACGATGGTGGTGGTCCGGCCGTGGAAGTTGCCCTCGGCGACCACGATGTTGGCCTGCCCGGCGGCCACGCCCTTGACCTGGTAGCCCCACTTGCGGGCCACCTTGATCCCGGTCTCCACCGCCTCGGCGCCGGTGTTCATCGGCAGCACGAGGTCCTTGCCGCACAGCTCGGCCAGCTCCCGGCAGAAGTCGGCGAACTGGTCGTGAATGAACGCCCGGCTGGTCAGCGTCAGCCGGTCCAGTTGGGCGTGCGCGGCGGCGATCAGCTGCGGGTGCCGGTGACCGAAGTTCAGCGCGGAGTAACCGGCCAGGCAGTCCAGGTAGCGGCGGCCATCCACATCGGTGAGCCAGGCGCCCTCGGCGGACGAGATCACCACCGGCAGCGGGTGGTAGTTGTGCGCTGTCCAGCGCTCGGCGTCCCGGACCGCTCCCGGCGTACGCAGCTTGTCATCCACGATCACTTGCTTGCCTTTCCCTGACGGAGTCGCAGCGTGCAGCACTTCGGTCCGCCGCCGGCCTTACGTAGCTCGGACAGGTCGACCCCGATGGTTTCGTAGCCCCGGTCGCGCAGCTTGGCGGCCAGGTCGGTGGCCTGCGCGGGCAGCACCACGTGCCGCCCGTCGCTGACCGCGTTCAGCCCCAGCACCTCGGCGTCGGCCATGGTGGCGTGCACCGCGTCGGGGAAGAGCCGGCGCAGCACCGCCTGGCTGCCGGGGGAGAACGCCTCCGGCAGGTACGCCACGGTCCGCTCGTCGAGCACGGTCAACGCGGTGTCCAGGTGGTAGAAGCGCGGGTCGACCAGCTGCATGGTGATCACCGGGTAGCCGAAGACCTCCTGCAACTGGGCGTGTGCGGCGTGTGCCGTGCGGAAGCCGGTGCCGGCCAGCAGGTGGTCACCGGCCAGCAGGACGTCGCCCTCGCCCTCGTTGACGTGCTTCGGGTCGTACATCTCGAAGCCGGCGGCCTCGAACCAGGCCCGGTACGCGGGCGCCTCGTCGGCGCGCTGCGGGTCACGGAACTGCACGGCCATCGCCTTGCCGTCGATCACGGTGCCGCCGTTGGCGGCGAAGACCATGTCGGGCAGGCCGGGCACCGGAGTGATCTCCTCGACGGTGTGGCCCAGGTCGAGATACGTCTGGCGCAGCTGCTCCCACTGCCGGACGGCCAGCGCGGCGTCGACCGGCGCGCTCGGGTCCATCCAGGGGTTGATGGCGTAGTCGACGGCGAAGTACGTCGGCCGGCACATCAACAGGCGCTGGCTGGTGGCGTCCATCGTCATTGTCCTGCTCCCAGGGGTCGGGCGCGCCCGGCCACCGTGGCCCACGGGCTGGCGCCGTTGCTCAACGTTATGCGGCGTCAGCGGCAGGATCCACCACCGAGAGTTGCGCAGACCGAAGATTCGTTGCGTGTGAGCGGTCCATGGCTACGAATCGTTGCGTCGAGGGTTTCCTGGGCGGGTTTCGTGTTTCCAACCACCTGCCGCGGGCTTCGCGCGGTGCCTCCGCGGTGCCTCCGCGGTGCCTTCGCTGGGCCTTTGCTCTGCTGCCTTATGTGCACCACCTCCCGCACGCCCGGCATCCGGTCGTGCGGGAGGTGCATGCGGCGCAGCAGAGCAAAGGTGGCGGGTAAGGACGGCCGGGCCCGTCGCTGTCCGCAGGGGTTCGGGTCAGGCCGGCGAGCCATCCCAAGGAACTGCCAGGGCCCGGAAACACTTCAGGGGCGGCGAACCGCCGCCCCTGAAAGGGTGTCGCCCGGCCGGTGAACCACCGGACTGATCGGGCTGCCGGCGAACCGCCGGCTGTTCCGCCGGTGCATCACCGGCGAGCGGAACAGTGCCCGCTAGAAACGATCCACAAACTGTGAGTCAAGCCACTCTCGGAAGCGCTGCACCCAGTCGCCGTCGGTGGTCGGCCAGTCGAACTGGCCGGTCATCGCGAGCACCCCGACCACGACCGCGGCCAGCCCGATCAACACGCCGAAGAGCGCGTCGGTCTTGCCGGCGACGTGCCGACGGCGGGTGGCCATCAGGCCGAGCACCGCGAGCACCGCGCCGAACGCGCCAAGCCCGATGCCGTACCCGGCCAGGGTCCCGGTCAGTACGAACATCGCACCGACGACCGAGACGATCAGGCCGAGGGTGGCGAGCAGGCTGGCCCGCGGCTTCGGGCCACGCGTCACCGGCGGCTCGGGCGTGGTCACGCCCGGGGTCGGGTCGACCGGGCGATCAGCGTTGACCCGGTCGGTGGCGGCCCGGTCGGTGCTGTCGGGCCGACTGGTGGTGCTGTCGAGGTCGGCGTCCCGCTCGGCGATGCGCGCCGTGGTCGGGGCGACGGCAGGCCGAGACTCGGTCTCCACCTTGTTGGCGGCGCCGGTGCGGGGCTCGGGTGTGACCGGGCGGGTCGTGCCGTTCACGGGCTCCGGTGCGACCGGGCGGGCGGTGCCGGCCCGGGGATCGGTCTCCACCGGTCGCGCGGTGGCGGCTCGGGCCACCGCCGCCCGCTCGTTGGCCCGTCGCTCGGCCTCGCTGGTCTGGCCGCCGGTCGCGCCGGCGCTGCGGTACGTCGTCTGGTCGGCGTCCCGGTCGGTGACAACCGGGCGGCCGGCGCTGTCGTCGGACTGACCGGTCTCGGTGACCGGGGTGTCGCGGCCGTCCACGCGGCCGTCGAGGTTCTCGTCCCGCGTCGGCGCCGGCTCGGACCGGCGGGACAGCGAAGGAATCCTGACCACTACACACCTCCTGATGAATGCGTGGTGGCCGACGGAAAGGGTGGCACCCACGCGGTGTCGCCCCTCGAATACCCACCTGGGCGTTTCCTGACACCAATCCTGGGTACGGCCGCAGACGAGACCCTGCCTCGGTCCTGGCCTGCCTCGGTCCTGGCCTGCTCGGTCCTGGCCTGCTCGGTCCTGGCCTGCCCCGGACCCGGGCTTGACCGGCCCCGAGCCGGCCTGCCCCAACTCCGGGCTTGATCGACTCGGGTTTCAGGAAGTCGGGCGGTCCCGCCTGCCTGGACACGTCGACTTCCTGCAACCCGAGTCGATCAGCGCGGCGGGCGGCCCGGGTCGATCGGCGCGGCGGGCGGTCCGGGTCAATCGGCGCGGCGGCAAGCCGGGTCGATCAGAGCGCGGGCCGGTCGGGCGGGGCTGGCTATCCTTGGCACCTGTGCCAGAGGGACACACGATCCACCGCCTGGCGGCCCGGCACGCCGAGCTGTTCGCCGGGGACAAGCTGCACGCCGCGAGCCCGCAGGGTCGCTTCGCCGAAGGTGCCGCCCGGCTCTCCGGGAGCGTGCTGGAGGGCACCGAGGCGTACGGCAAGCACCTGCTGCACCACTACGCCGGCGAGCTGACGCTGCACGTACACCTCGGGTTGTACGGCAAGTTCGCCGACGGGCCGGGGGAGCCGCCGGAGCCGGTCGGTCAGGTGCGGCTGCGGCTGGCCAGCGACCGGCACTGGCTTGACCTGCGTGGACCCACGGCCTGCGAGCTGCTCACCCCAGCCGAGGTGGCCGCACTGCGGGACCGCCTCGGCCCGGATCCGTTGCGCGGCGATGCCGACCCGGAGCGGGCGTACGCCCGGATCTCGCGCAGCCCCACACCTCTCGCCGCGCTGCTGCTGGACCAGTCCGTGGTGGCCGGCACCGGCTTGATCTTCGTGACCGAGGCGCTGTTCCGGGCGGGGCTGCCGCCCACGATGCCGGGTCGACAGTTGACCAGAACCGGCTGGGACACGCTCTGGGCGGACCTGGTCGGGTTGATGCGGCTCGCGGTCGAGCACGGCCGGATCGACACCGTCCGCGACGCGCACCTGCCGGAGGCGATGGGCCGGCCGGCGCGGGTGGACCGGCATGGTGGCGAGGTGTACGTCTACCGCCGCCCGGGATCGCCCTGCCACGTCTGCGGCACCGAGATCAGCCGCGGCGAGTTGGCCGGCCGCAACCTGTACTGGTGCCGCACCTGCCAGACCAGCTGACCCGCCCCGCCCGCCCGGCGCCCCGCCCCGCGCGATCTTGCAGTTTCGGTTGTCGGGATGGGTGGATATGCACCCTAGGTTGGGGCAGAAAGTGCAAGATCGCGGGGCTGGGCCGGGCACCACCACCCCGTGATCGCCGAGCCGGACCTCAATCGGTGTCGAGCAGCCAACGGACCACCTCGATCTTCTCGGGGAAGACGGTGTCGTCGGCGACGCTCCAGGCCAGCGTTTGCCCGATCGTCCAACCCCGGACCCGTTCCCGGTCCAGCACCAGCTCGGTGCTGAGCCGGTGCAGTCGATGCCGGACGGCGGCCGGTGAGTGGCCCAACTCCGGGCCGCGCACCATCGGCACGACCGAGAACTCCCGTTCCCCGGTCAGCGGCTTCGGGTCGATCGCCAGCCACGGCCCCCGGCCGGCGGCTATCGCGTCGGTGGCTATCGCATCGGCGGCGAGCGCGTGGGTGGCTACCGCGTCGGCGGCGAGCACATTGCCGGCGTGCAGGTCCTGGTTGACCAGCACCTGCTCACCCTGGCTCGACGCCAAGCCGGTGAGCAGGTCGAGCGCCGCGTCGAGCAGCCGCCGTTCGTACGGCCGACCGGCTCGTTCCCACGCCCGGGGCATTCGGTCGACCCAGCCGACGGCCTCCTCGGCCAGCGGGGTGAACGGCGCGCCGGCTGGTCGCCAGAGCCGGGGCAACAACCCGATCACCACGTCCAGCGCTCGGTCCATCGGAAGATCGTGCAGGGGAGTGCCGGGGTGACAGCGTTCCACCAGCAGGGCGCGCCGCCCGGGATCGTGGGCGAGCAGGCGGATCGCTCCGTCGCCGTCCCAGTGGGCCAACGCGTCGGCCTCGTGCCGGCTGTCCTCGTCGGGGTACTGGAGCTTCAGCACCGCCGCCGTGCCGTCGGGCAGGTCGGCGGGGAGTGCCAGTGAGGCGTACGCGGATCGGAAGGGCGGCCCGAGCCGTAGCGACCACCGCTCGGCGCACTCCGTCAGCCACATCGGGAGCGCGGCCAACCAGTTCCGACCGGCCGGTGACCCGCGTACCCAGTCAAGTCCCTCGGGCAGATCCATCTGGCCCTCCTGAGCCCGTGCGGGGATTCTTGGCGGCTGCCAGGTTGCCTCAGCCGGGCCACGGCGTTCACACGGTGGTCCACAGTGGCTAGCGTAGGGCCGTGCAAATTGGCGTGAACGTACCGAACTTCGCCCCGGGTACCGACCCCGACGTGCTGCGTCGCTGGGCGCAGACGGTCGAGGGTCTCGGCTTCGACCTGTTGATGGTCTCCGATCACATCGCGGTGACCCCGGACGTGGCCGAGCAGTATCCGGCGCCGTTCTACGAGCCGTTCACGACGCTGTCCTGGCTGGCCGGGGTGACCAGCCGGGTCCGGCTGGGCACCACGGTGCTCATCGTCCCGTACCGGCACCCGCTGCTGATGGCCCGGATGGCGGCGAACCTCAACCGGCTCAGCGGCGGCCGGCTCGTCCTCGGCGTCGGCGTCGGTTGGGCCCGGCAGGAGTTCGAGGCGCTCGGCGTGCCGTTCCGGCAGCGCGGCGCGTTGACCGACGAGTACCTGCACACCATGCGTGCGGCCTGGCAGAACACCGAGGACTACGACACGGCTGCGATCCCGATCTGGGTCGGCGGCAACAGCGAGGCCGGCATGCGCCGCGCGGTACGGCTCGGTGACGCCTGGCACCCGCTGCGGGTCACGCCCGGACGGCTGACCGAGGCGGTCGGACGGCTGACGGCCATCGCCGACGAGTTGGGTCGCCCGGTGCCGGCGTTGGTGCCGCGGATCGCGCTCCAGGAGACCAGTGCACCGAGCACCGACCCGGACCGGCTCGCCGGCGTCGGCACCATCGATCAGATCGTCGCCGACCTGGACAAGCTTCGTGCGCTCGGCGCGGAGACGGTGGTGCTGGACCCGTTCAACGGCGACCTGACCGAGATCCGCCAGCCCGAACGCGCCTGGCGGACCCTTGCGGCCGTGGCCGCACACCACAGAACCCAGGAGGATGGATGACCCCCGACGACGAGAAGTTTCTCCGCCACGCCGTGGAAATCGCCAGGCGGGCGGGGGCTTCGGGCGAACGGCCGTTCGGCTCGTTGCTGGTCAGTGCGGACGGCGTCGTCCTGATCGAGGACCACAACACGGTGGTCTCGGACGCGGACATCAGCGCCCATCCGGAGTTGAAGCTGGCCCGCTGGGCGGCTCGGGAGCTCTCGCCCGAGGTGGCCGCCGGCACCACCATGTTCACCAGTTGTCAGCCCTGCGCGATGTGCGCGACGGCGATCGACCGATCCGGCCTCGGGCGGGTGGTGTACGCGCTGTCAACCGAGCAGTTCGAGGAGGTCAAGCCGGCCACCCCGCCGTTGCCCCCGGTCCGGTACGAGGGGCCGGCGTTGTTCGACGAGGCACGCCGGCCGATCGACGACTACTACTGACCGGGCCGGTCTGAGGTGCCTGGTAGGTGAGGGCGAAACGCCCCGTCACGTCCACCGTCACGACACCCCGGCTGCGCCGACGCCGAGGGCTGCCCCGGGTGCTCAGGCCGTGTTGCGGACGCGTGCGCGCCACAGGTCGTCCTGAGTGCCTGCCTTGTGCCAGAGGTGGGCGACGCCCTCCGGGCCGAGGTCGTCGAGGGGTACGAGGAAGTCAGTGGACAGCGTTCTGGCGAATTCGTCGACGTCGGCGATCATGCGGGGGGTGCTGGCGGCGGCGCCCAGCCGGCGCAGCGTCCGGGACAGCAGGACCAGGGTGTGGTCGACGCTCGGCCGAGCGGCCATGAGCGTGGTGACGTACGCCGAGGCGGGGGACGTGGACAGCTCCCGGGAGTGGGTGGCGAAGTCGGCGACCTCCCGTGGCTGCAAGCGCAGGTCGTAGGAGGCGATGGTTCCGCCGGGGCGGTGGTGGAAGCGCCAGGTATCCGGATCGAGCCGCTCAAGCCGGTAGGCCAGGCTGCCCTGAATGTGGGGCCCCTCCCGCAGCGGCAACGGCTGGATGAATCCGTCGCCGATGCCGGCGTCGGCCAGCCAGCGTCGGCCACCGAGGTCGACCAGGAGCGCGTTGTGGTTGCCCCACATCGCCTCGCCGCGGGTAGCGCGCATGACTGCGGCCTCCACCATCGTCACCTGGAAGCCGGCCAGGCGCAGCAGCATGGCCAGGCCGGCGTTCTGCTCGTAGCAGTAACCGCCGCGCCGCCGCCGCACGAGCTTGTCGAAGAGCGCCTCCGCATCGAGGGCGATCGGCCGGCCGAGCTGGATGTCGAGGTTTTCGTACGGCACGGCGTGCCGCCATGCCTGATGCAGTGCGAACAGCGTTTCCACGTCGGCTGCGACGCGCCCGTGGTGCCCGATTCTGTGCAACGTCTGGGTCATCGCTGCCTCTGTGTCCATCACCGGCCTCCTAAGTGAGGGAAGTTCCTCCGATTAGGAAGTGTAAGTGAGAGAGTTGCGTCCGTATACTGATCAGGTGAAGAACGAGAGCCCCAGGCTCCGGGCGGACGCCAGGCAAAACCGCGAACAGATCATCGAGGCGGCCCGCGCACTCATCGCCGAACGCGGTGTCGAAGTGCCGATGGAGGAGGTGGCCCGCCGCGCCGGTGTCGGGGTCGCCACCCTCTATCGCCGATTCCCCGACCGTGAGGCTCTGGTGCGCGGGGTCGCGCTGGACGGCTTCGACCGCGTGGTCGCCATCGCTCGCGACGCCGAAGACGAGGAGCCGGACGCGTGGCATGCGCTCGCACGCTTCGTCCGCCGCGCAGCCGCCGAGCTGAGGCTGGCGACCTGGCTGTCGATCTGGTTCACCAGCACCTGGGAAGAGCTGCACGCCGAGCCCGAGGAGCAGCGGCTCCGTCATGCCCTGCTGAAGATCCTCGACCGGCTCGTCCGCCGCGCCCAAGCCGACGGTGACCTGCGTCCCGACGTGGACGCCGGCGACCTGACCCTCATGATGGCGCTGCTGCTGCGGCCACTGCCCGGCCTACGCGCCGAGCTCACCCAGCGCAGCGTGGACCGCTACCTGGCCCTCATGCTCGAGGGCCTGCGTGCTGGCCCGGACGTCCAAGACCTTCCCCCCGCCGAGATCGGCCTGGTCGACCTCGGGGGCGCCTGATGGATGTGGAGACGCGGACATCGCCACAGCAGGGCGGCCGTCCCCGTTGCGGTGTGACGCAGCCGGAATTGACAGTCGGCCGGCTGCCGGAGCAGGGTTGAGCGGTGACAACGATGTCAACGGGCAAATGGGAGGAAAAGCCTCCCGCCGCGCGCCGACCCTGGCCAGTCGATTCGTGGCGTACCGTTGGCGGTTTTGCGGCGCGGACCCGGTCCGTCCGCCGATCCTGGCCGTATGTCCCTTTCCTACCCGACGGTGACCAGCTGAGATGACCGACGTGCCCCGATCCGACGCCGTAACGACCCCCGCTCCGGAGGGGTCGCCAGACCTGCCCGATCTGGACGAGTTCCTCGTCGACCAGAGCCGGACGCTGCTCGACACCGCCCGCCGCTCGGTCCGGCCCGAGGGCGGGTTCTGGTGGCTCACCGACGACCGCACCCCGGATCGCGGCGAACCGATTCACACCTGGATCACCTGCCGGATGACCCACGTGGCCGCCCTCGCCCACCGCAACGGCGATCCGGACGCCGCCGCCCTGGTGGACCACGGGATCGCCGCGCTCAGCACGCTGCTGCGTGACGACCAGCACGGCGGCTGGTTCGGCGCGGTGGACCAGCAGGGTGTGCCAGTCAACGATCGCAAGGCCGGCTACGACCACGCGTTCGTCCTGCTCGCCGCCGCCAGCGCCGCGCGCGCCGGACGGCCCGGCGCGGACCGGCTGCTCGCCGACGCGCTGGCCGTCGTACGCGACCGGTTCTGGGACGACGACGCTGGCGCGGTCCGCGAATCGTGGAACCGGGACTGGACGGTCACCGAGGACTACCGGGGCGCCAACAGCAGCATGCACATGGTCGAGGCGTTCCTCGCCGCTGCCGCCGCCACCGCCGACGCGAGCTGGGCCGACCGGGCGCTGCGGATCGCCAGCCACCTGGTGCACGGCGAGGCGGCCCGGCACGACTGGCGGCTGCCCGAGCACTTCACCACCGACTGGACGCCGCTGCCCGACTACAACCGGGACCAGCCGGCCGACCCGTTCCGGCCGTACGGCTCCACGATCGGGCACTGGCTGGAGTGGGCCCGGCTGCTGCTGGAGTTGGAGGCGGTGCTGCCGCAGCCACCCCGTTGGCTGCTCGCCGACGCCCGGGCCCTGTTCGCCGCCGCGGTGCGTCGCGGCTGGGCGGTCGACGGCGCGGACGGCTTCGTCTACACCATCGACTGGGACGACCGGCCGGTGGTGCGCTCCCGGATGCACTGGGTTCTCGCCGAGGCCATCGGTGCGGCGATCACCCTGCACCGCCGCACCGGGGACGCGGTCTACCTCGACTGGTACCGGGTCTTCTGGGCGTACGCCCGCCGCAATCTCATCGACCAGACCGGATGGCGGCACGAGTTGGACGCGCAGAACCTGCCCGCCGACACGGTCTGGCACGGCCGACCGGACGTCTACCACGCCTACCAGGCGGTACTGCTGTCCCGCGCGGCCGACGGGCTCGGTGGCCCCGGCCCGCTCGCACCGGGGGAGGCGACCGCGTGATCGTCGTCGCGGGTGAGGCACTGATCGACCTGGTCGTCACCGCCGCGGGGCAGCGGGCCGTGCCCGGTGGCTCCCCGGCGAACGTCGCGGTCACCCTGGCCCGGCTCGACCAGCCGGTCCGGCTGCTGGCCCGGCTCGCCGGCGACGAGTACGGCCGGCAACTCATCGAGCATCTGAGCGCCAACCGGGTGGACCTGGAGTGGGCCGTTCGCGCCGGGGAACCCACGTCGGTGGCGGTGGCCACTTTGAACGCCGCCGGGCAGGCCAGCTACGAGTTCCGGCTGGCCGGTGCGGCGGACTGGCAGTGGACGCCGCAGGAGCTGCCCGATCTGAACGGGTCAGCGGCGATCGCGCTGCACACCGGGTCCCTCGCGCTCGCGTTGGCACCCGGCGCGGACGCGCTGGAGGGCCTGCTCGCCCGGGAACGCCAACGCGACGGGCTCACCGTCTCCATCGACCTCAACCTGCGACCGAGCATCGTCACCGACCGGGCGGCGGAGCAGGAGCGGGTACGCCGACAGATGCGCCTCGCGCACCTGGTCAAGGCCAGTGACGAGGACCTGGCCTGGCTCTACCCGGACCGTTCGGTGGCCGACGTGATGACCGAGTGGCGGGCGGCCGGCGTGTCCTGCGCCGTGGTGACCCGGGGCGGGGACGGCGTCTGGCTGCTCGCGCCCGACGGCTCGCTGCACGAGGAGCCGGCGGTCCGCACCACCGTGGTCGACACCGTCGGTGCCGGCGACTCGTTCACCGGTGGCCTGCTGGCCGCGCTGGCCGACCTGGACGCGCTCGGTGACCGACCGGCCGATCGGCTCGCCGCGGTGACCCCGCAGCAGTGGGCGGAGGTGCTCCGACAGGCCGCCACGGTGGCCGCGTTGACCTGTGGCCGCCGGGGCGCCGACCCGCCGACCCGCGCCGAGGTCGAAGCCCTGCTCAAGGCCGCCTAGGTCAGGCCGCGCTTCAGCAGTCTGGTGGGTAGGACCGTGGTGGAGGGTGGGGTGTCGTCGCCGGCTACTCGTTGGAACAGGCGCTCGGTGGCGACCCTCGCCAACTCCCTCGTGTCGTACGCGACGACGGTCAGCGGTCGGGGCATCAGGTGGGCCAGTTCGAAGTCGTCGAAGCCGACCAGCGCGGCGTCGCTGCCCCGTCGGTGCAGCTCCTGGAGCGCACCCACGGTGAGCCGGTTGTTGGCGCAGAAGAACGCGGTGGGCGGTTCCGGAAGGTCGAGCAGGGCGGCGACCGCCCGCCCGGCCTCCTCGGGCGCGATGAGCCGTTCGCGGATCAGCGACTCGTCCGGCTCGACTCCGGCGGCGTCCAGCGCCGCCCGTGCCCCGGCCAGCCGCTCGCGCATGGTGGGCACGCTCGGCGCGCCGAGCAGCAGCCCCACCCGTCGGTGCCCCTCGTCGAGCAGCGCGTTGACCCCGGCGTGGCTGCCACCCCGGTTGTCCAACAGCACGGCGTCGGCTTGCAGCCCCTGCGGTGGCCGATCCAGGAACACCACCGGCATACCCAGCTCGACCTCACGACGCAGGAACGAGTGGTCCAGGCCCGCCGGCACCACCAGCAGGCCGTCGACCCGGCGCTGGGTGAAGTCCTGGAGCAGGGCGCGTTCCCGCTCCGGGTCCTCCTCCGACGACGCGGTGATCAACATGGTGCCGTGGGCGGCGGCGATCTCGGCGGCGACGCTGGCGATGGTCGCGTAGAACGGGTTGGCGATCTCCTCGATCAGCAGCCCGACGGTGGCGTTGAGCTGCCGGGAGCGCAGGTTACGAGCGATGTCGTTGCGCCGGAAGCCCAGTTCGGCGATGGCGGCCAGCACCCGGCCGACCAGCTCCTGCCCCACCGGCTCGTCGTTCACGACCCGGGAAACCGTCTTCAGGCTGACGTCGGCCCGCCGGGCCACGTCCACCATCGTGGGACGCCGACGCGTGGTCGGCCGGGTCGGGGTCTGGGTCACGGGGTGGTCCTCCACGGCGGGCGCGGGTCAACGGTCGAGGGCGGCGAGCGCGTCGACCGCTTTTCGGGCGGCGATGAGCACCGGATCCCACACCGGCGCGTACGGCGGAGCGTAGCCCAGGTCCAGCTGCGTCATATCGTCCACCGTCATGCCGTTCCACAACGCCACGGCCAGCGAGTCGATCCGTTTGGCCGCCTCGGACCAGCCGACGATCTGCGCGCCGAGCAACCGGCCGCTGGGGCGCTCGGCGATCAGCTTGACCGTCATCGGCCGGGCACCCGGGTAGTAGCCGGCCCGGTTGGTCGACTCGGCGATCACCGAGACGAACTCGAAGCCGGCCGCCGTGGCGTCGCGCTCGCGCAGACCCGTTCGACCCACCTCCAGGTCGCACACCTTGGTCACCGCCGTGCCGATCACGCCCGTGAAGGTGGCGTACCCGCCGCCGATGTTGATCCCGGCGACCCGGCCCTGCTTGTTGGCGTGCGTGCCGAGCGGCACGTGCACCGGCAACCCGCTGACCCGGTGCAGGGTCTCCACGCAGTCACCGGCCGCCCAGACCCCGGGGTGCCCGGGCACCCGCATCATTCTGTCCACCCGGATCGCGCCGGTCGGCCCGAGGGGCAGCCCGGCCGCCTCCGCGAGCGCGGCGTTGGGGCGTACGCCGAGACCCATCACCACGACGTCGGTCGGGATCGGCCCCTCGGCGGTGACCACGGCGGACACCCGGCCGTCCCGTTCCTCAAGGCCGGTCACCGGCAGGCTGCCGCGGATCGTGATGCCGAGGCCGCGCATCGCCTCGGCGACCAGCTCGCCCATGTCGCCGTCAACCGTCGACATGGGCTGCTCGCCCGCCTCCACCAGGGTGACCGAGAGGCCCCGTTGGATCAGGGCCTCGGCGATCTCGACGCCGATGTACCCGCCGCCGACCACCACGGCCCGGCGCGGCTGCGGCTCGGCGTCCAGCCAGTCGCGTAGCGCCGCACCGTCGTCGAGGGTCTGCATGCCGAACACGCCGCCCGCCTCGGTGACCGCCCACGGCGGCTTCACCGGCACCGCGCCGGTGGCGTACATCAGCTCGTCGAAGCGCTCGCGGACCTCGCCGCCGCCCTCCAGGTCCCGGGCCACCACCTCGCGGCGTTCCAGGTCGATGGCGGTGACCTCGTGGCGCATCCGGACGTCCATCGCGTACTTCGTGCGGAACGTCTCCGGGTCCCGGGCGATCAACGCCTCCGGGCCGGGCACCAGGCCGCTGATCCAGTACGGGATGCCGCACGCCGAGTAGGAGGTGAAGTGGCCCCGCTCGAAGACCACGATCTCCAGGTCGGCACGGTCACGGCGGCGTCGGGCCTGGGACGCCGCCGACATTCCGGCGGCGTCCCCGCCGATGACGATCAGCCGTTGCGCCACGGGTCCCATCCTGTCACGCGGTGATCAGCCGCGGGTCTGCCGCGCGACGTCCTGCACCACGTCGGTGAGTCGGCCGGTGCGCTCGAACACCGCGCGTTGGCGTGCCGCGCCGCTGCCGTGCCGACGCAAGCCGCCCAGCAGGTCGGTCACCTCGGCCCAGTCGCCGTGCTGCTCCAGCGCCGGCCGCATCCGCTCCACGAACCGGTCCAACAGCTCCCAGGCCGGGCGCAGCTCACCGTTGGTGACGTCGACGGCCTCGCCTTCCAGGCCGTCATGGGCGGCTCGCCAGTGCGCCCCGACCAGCAGGTGGTGGTCGGTCTGCAACGCCGGACGGCCGGCCTCGACATCCGCCATGGCGGTGGCCACCAGCGCCCGGACCAGAGCGGCGACCAACACGGCGTCGTCCACCGACGGGCAGACGTCGCCGATGCGCAGCTCCACCGTCGGGTACTTCGCCGACAGCCGGGCGTACCAGTAGAGCATTCCTTCGTCGAGCATCACCCCGCTGGAGATCAACTGGCGGATCAGCCGCTGGTAGTGCTCGTGCGACTCCAGAAACGGCGTCGGGGCCACCGACGGCCAACGCTCCCACTCCACCGAGCGCCAACTGGCGTAGCCGGTGTCCTCGCCCCGGGCGAACGGCGAGTTGGTGGTCACCGCGTGCAGCATCGGCAGCCACGGCCGGACGTGGTTGAGCACCTGCACGCCGGTGTCCGGGTCGGGCACCCCCACGTGTACGTGCATGCCGTTGTTGCCGGGGCCGGGAACGAGCAGCCGGAACCGCTCGATCATCCGGTCGAAGCGGGGCTTGTCCACCACCGGGGGCACCGGGCCGTCCACCGGGCCGGTGCCGATGGCGAGCAGGCGTACGCCGGCCCGCTCGGCGGCGTCGGAGAGCGCCCGGCGCAGCACGCCGAGGGAGTGCCGGATCGATGAGAGCTCCAGGCCGGGCGGGCTGCCGATCTCAATCTGACTGGTCTGGAACTCCCGCTCCACCTGTCCGCGAAGTTCGGCCGGCACCTGCTCCATGACCAGGTCCACGGCCGGCACCGCGGCCCCGGTGTGCGGGTCGACGAGCAGGAACTCCTCCTCGACACCCACGGTGAGCAACCCGGTCGCCGCAGCCATGTCGCTGGGCGCCTCCGCCACCTGACCGGTCATCGACATCACCCGTCCGTTTCTACCGTCCGCGGTCCGTCCGCGTTGGTCCGCCGTTGGTTACCCAACGTGGCGATGCCGGGAAACGTGGCGGCGGCACGTCGTACTCGGGTCGGGCCGCCGGATTCGGCCGGGCGGCGTGACAGCGGGTCCTATGCTGGGCCCGTGCCGGTGCTGCTGGGCTACCTCGGGGTCGCGTGGATGTCCACGTTCGCCCAGCTCACCCTGCTCGCGGGCCGACCGGTCGACCTGCTCGCCGGTGCCGCGTTGACCGCCCTGGTGCTGCTCGCGGTCGTGCTGGCGGCCCGGGTGCACGACCGGGCGGGCGCGCCCGGTGCCGGGCCGCGGTGGGCCGGCTTGCGGGCCCGCTCCCGAAGTCGCCGTATGCCCCGCCAGATCGACCCGGATGCGGCCGGTCGGCCTCGTCCCCGTGCCCCGGGGCACCCCTCGGCCGCGTAGCGCCTCGCCGCCGCGCGGCCGATCCCGCCGTCACCGGCCCCCCTTGCTGAGCGGACGCCGCCCGGGGGAGGGCCTCACCGGAATCGGACCGAGGGGTTTTCCATGCTTGCCTTCGCACCACTGCACGACGTCGTCGGCGCTGCCGGCAGCGCGCTGTCCTGGCTCACCGAACTGCTCGAACCACTGGCCGGCGGCGCGGCGACCGCCGCCGCGATCGTGCTCTTCACCATCGCCGTCCGCCTGCTGATCTCGCCGCTGACCGTCGCGCAGGTCCGCGGCGAGCGGCGCCGCGCGGCGCTCGCCCCGCAGGTGCGGGACCTTCAGCAGCGGTACGCCGACGACCCGGCGACGCTTCAGCGTGAGGTGTTCACGTTGTACCGCGAGGCTGGCGCGAACCCGATCGCCGGCTGCCTGCCGTTGCTCCTGCAAGCGCCGTTCCTGCTGGTGCTGTACCGGTTGTTCAGCACCAGCGAGGGTGGCACGGGGTTGCTGGACGAGCGGTTGGCCGGCGTGCCGCTGGGTCACCATCTCAACGACGGGCTGGCCGGTGCGGCCGGACCGCTGTTCGGCGTACTGCTGGTGGTGTTGCTGGCGGTGGCCTGGTGGTCGTCGCGGCGGGCCCGCCGGGCGTCGGCGGCGGTGGGCACGGTGGCCGGTACGCCGACCGAGGGGCCGGGGGCGGCCACGCTTGGCCGGCTGCTGCCCCTGCTGCCGTTCACCACCGTGCTGGTGGCGCTGGTGCTGCCGCTGGCGGCGGTGATCTACCTGGTGACCACGAGCGTGTGGTCGGCCGTGGAGCAGGCGGTGCTCCGGCGACCGCAGCGACCCCGACGGCCAACATAGATCGACGTTGACAACTGTGTAGACGGGACGTACAACTCTGAGAGAGCGCTCTCTCGATCCGTCCCCCCGCAGAGAGGCACGTCCATGCCACCTCCCCTGGCGGCCACCGCCGCCCCACCCGTCCGACGCCGCCTGCTGGCGTCCGTCCTGGTCGTCCTCACCACCACCGCCCTGGCCGGCGTCACCATGACCGCGCGGGCCGCCGTTCCGCCACCACCCGCCGGCTGGAGCACGGTCTGGAGCGACGACTTCACCGGCGCGGCCGGCACCCTGCCGTCGGCCGCCAACTGGATCATCGACACGGGGCACAACTACCCGGGTGGCCCGGCCAACTGGGGCACCGGCGAGATCCAGAACTACACCGCCAGCACCGCCAACGTGAGCCACGACGGCGGCGGCAACCTGCGGATCACGCCGCTGCGCGACGGCGGGGGAGGCTGGACCTCCGCCCGGATCGAGACCGTGCGCAGCGACTTCAAGGCCCCGGCCGGCGGCGTGCTGGCGATCGAGGGCCGGATCCAGATGCCGAACGTCACCGGTGCGGCGGCGTCCGGCTACTGGCCGGCGTTCTGGGCGCTGGGCGCGCCCTACCGGGGCAACTACCAGAACTGGCCGGGCATCGGCGAGTTCGACGTGATGGAGAACGTCAACGGCATCAACTCCGTCTGGGGCGTGCTGCACTGCGGCGTCGCCCCGGGTGGGCCGTGCAACGAGTCGAACGGGCTCGGCGCCTCCCGGGCCTGTCCGGGCGCCAGCTGCCAGTCGGCGTTCCACACGTACCGGTTCGAGTGGGACGCCTCGATCAGTCCACAACAACTGCGCTGGTACGTCGACGGGCAGCTCTACCACACCGTCACGCAGAGTCAGGTCGGTGCGTCCGCCTGGTCCCAGATGACCTCGCACGCCGGCTACTTCCTGCTGCTCAACGTGGCGATGGGCGGTGCCTTCCCGAACGGGGTGGCCGGCAGCGGCACGCCGACCGCGGCGACCGTCCCGGGTCGACCGATGCTGGTCGACTACGTGGCCGTGTACCGCCGGGGTGGCGGGACCACCCCGCCGCCGACCACCCCGCCGCCGGGCGGGACGAGGGACGCGTACGGGCAGCTCCAGGCCGAGTCGTTCAACGCCCAGAACGGGGTGGCCGTCGAGGCGTGCGCCGAGGGCGGGCAGAACATCGCCGCGCTGCGTAACGGGGACTGGGCGCGCTACGACGGCGTCGAGTTCGGCTCCAGCGGGCCTCGCGACTTCGTGGCCCGGGTCGCGTCCGGTGCGGCGGGCGGGGTGAGCGGTCTGGTGGAGGTGCGGTTGGGCAGTCCGACCGCGGCTCCCATCGGCAGCTTCGCGATCGGCAACACCGGCGGCTGGCAGAGCTGGCGCTCAGTGCCCGGCAACGTCGGCGGCGGGGTGACGGGCCGGCACACCGTCTATCTCACCTTCACCAGCGGTCAGCCGAACGACTTCGTCAACGTCAACTGGTTCACCTTCCGCCGCTGAGGCGGACGCTCTGCGGCCTCCCGTCGTGCCGCCCACGCGACGGGAGGTCCGCTCATCCGGGCAACCCCTGGACAGAAACAGTTAACTGTCTTAATAATTGACGGCAAGGTTGACGTCCATAAATGCCCGTCCGGGCCCGGAGGGTCGCATGAAACGCTCCAGATCCCTTGTCCTGTCCCTCGTCGCCGCCCTCGTGGCGACAATCGGCGCGGCCTGGGTGGCGCTGCCCGCGTACGCCGCCGGAGCCACCGCCAGCTTCGTCAAGACCGCCGAGTGGGGCTCCGGTTGGGAGGGGAAGTACACCATCACCAACAGCGGCAGCTCGACCATCAACGGCTGGAGCCTCGCCTTCGACCTGCCGTCCGGCACCACCCTCGGCAGCTACTGGGACGCGTTGCTCAGCTCCGCCGGCCAGCGGCACACCTTCACCAACCGGTCCTGGAACGGCACCATCGCCCCCGGCGCGTCGGTCTCCTTCGGCTTCCTGGCCAGCGGCTCCGGCTCACCGAGCGGCTGCCAGCTCAACGGCGCGTCCTGCGGCGGTGGCACCCCGCCCACCACGCCACCGCCCACCACGCCGCCACCGACCACCCCACCGCCCACCACGCCACCACCCACGGACCCGCCCACCGGTGGGCTGCCGAAGCACCTGCTCACCGGGTACTGGCACAACTTCGACAACCCCGCCGTCGAGCTGCGGCTGCGCGACGTCCCCGCCGAGTACGACCTGGTGGCGGTCGCCTTCGCCGAGGCCACCGCGACCCCGGGCGCGCTCACCTTCGGCGTCGACCCCGGGCTGTCCGCCGCGCTCGGCGGGTACACCGACGCGGACTTCACCGCCGACGTCCGCACCCTGCACAGCCGGGGCAAGCGGGTGATCCTCTCCGTCGGCGGTGAGACCGGCCGGGTCACCGTGAACGACTCCGCCTCGGCCACCGCGTTCGCCGACACGGCCGCCGCGCTGATCGCCCGGTACGGCTTCGACGGGATCGACATCGACCTGGAGAACGGGCTCAACCCGACGTACATGGCGCAGGCGCTGCGTGCGCTGCGGGCCAAGGTCGGGTCGGGCCTGATCATCGCGATGGCGCCGCAGACCATCGACATGCAGAACCCGGCCGGCGGCTACTTCAAGCTGGCGCTCGACATCAAGGACATCCTCACCGTCGTCAACACCCAGTACTACAACTCCGGCGCGATGCTCGGCTGCGACCAGAACGCCGCGTACGGCCAGGGCACGGTGAACTTCATCGTCGCGTTGGCCTGCATCCAGTTGGAGGCCGGACTCCGCCCCGACCAGGTCGGCCTCGGCCTGCCCGCCGGAGCGGGGGCGGCCGGCGGCGGCATCGTCGCGCCCAGCGTCGTCAACGCCGCCCTGGACTGCCTGGCCCGGGGCACCAACTGCGGCAGCTTCCGCCCGCCGCGCACCTACCCCGGCATCCGGGGCGCGATGACCTGGTCGGTGAACTGGGACGTCAGCAACGGCAACGGCTTCGCCCGCACGGTGGGCCCGCACCTGGACACCCTGCCCTGACTGTGAGGCTGGCCGGGTTGGCCTGATGGTGATGGGCTGATGGTTGGTAGCAGCGGACGTGACTCTTG